>JAUWMD010000213.1 GCA_030613345.1 Candidatus Krumholzibacteriota bacterium | reverse complement strand
CAGACGGAGACACACGCCCCGCAGAACTCGCAGCCTGCGTCGAGATGGTTGCGCTCGAAAGCCGGCCCGATCACCGTCATGTTTCCGCGCTGCTTGAAGGAAAGCGTGTTGGCCGTGCGGATCTCCTGGCACATCCTTATGCACCTGCCGCACAGGATGCAGATGTTGTAGTCCCTGTCGTAAAACGGGTCCATCTTCTCGACGGGCAGGTTCCTGTAGTAGACGGGGTACTCTATATCGCGGACGTCGAAGTAATCGACCACCTCCTGGAGCTCGCAGTCGTTGTCGTTCGGACAGTACCTGCAGCCCGTCGTGACACCGGCCTTGCGGATCGTGTCGAGGGACTCGCTGCACTCGTCCCGTTCATCGCAGATAAGACAGCTCGACGTGTGCTCGCTGAGGATCAGCTGAAGGATCTCCCTGCGTTCCTTCTGGAGCTGTGCCGTTTCAGTCTTGATCACCATCCCGTCGGTGACCGGCGTCGTGCAGGCTGTAGGAAATCCCCGGATCCCGTCGACCTCGACGATGCACATCCGGCACCCGCCGAAGGGAGTGAGGTCCTTGTGGGCGCAGAGTTTCGGGATATAGACGTCGCTGCATCCGGCCGCATCCAGGATCGTCAGTCCCTCGTCGACCCTGCAGGGTTTGTTATCGATCGTTATGCCGAGTTTCCTAGTTCGCCTGCTCATCGCTCTCCCGCATCGATCTTATGATAATGGCGTCGCCGGCTATCGCGTCGAACCGGCAGATCTCGTAACACGCCCTGCATTTGATGCATTTGTCCGGATCGAGATTGTGCGGCTCCGATCTCGGGCCGGTTATCGCGCCGGTGGGGCAGACGTCCACGCACCTCTGGCAACCGGTGCATTTGCCCGGTACGACCCTGTACTCGATCAGTTCCCTGCAGACCGCGGCCTCGCAGTGCTTCTCCTTCACGTGCATCAGATACTCGGGCCGGAAGTACTGCAGGGTCGTCAGGACCGGATTGGGCGCCGTTTGTCCCAGCCCGCAGAGCGAGCCCCTCTTCACCGTTTCGCCGAGGTTCTGCAGCTTGATGAGATCGTCCGGCTCGGCATCGCCGCGAGTGATCCGTTTGAGGATCTCGACGAGGTGCCGCGTACCCACGCGGCACGGCGAGCATTTACCGCATGACTCGGCCTGCGTGAACTCGAGGAAATACCTCGCCAGGTCGACCACGCATGTGTCCTCGTCCATGACGATCAACCCACCCGAGCCCATGATCGAACCGGCCGCCGCCAGCGACTCGTAATCGCCCGGTGTGTCGAGAAACTCCTCCGAGAGGCACCCGCCCGAGGGCCCTCCAGTCTGGACCGCCTTGAACGGCTTGAGCGTGCCGCCACCGATATCGAATATAATCTTCCTCAGCGAGGTCCCGAGCGGGACCTCTATCAGGCCGGTGCGCCTGACCTTCCCGACGAGCGAGAAGGTCTTTGTGCCTCTGTTGCCCTGGACACCGAGCCTTGAATACCACTCGGCGCCGTTACGCATGATGTTGGGAAGCGTTCCGAGTGTCTCGACGTTGTTGATGATCGTCGGCATCCCGTGCAGGCCGCAAACCGCCGGGAAGGGCGGTCTCGACTTCGGCATGCCTCTCTTCCCCTCTATCGAAGATATCAGGGCGGTCTCCTCGCCGCAGACGAAGGCGCCCGCCCCTTCCTTGATCGTGATGTCGAAATCGAACCCCGACCCGAGTATGTCCTTGCCGAGGAATCCGTACTCGCGCATCTGCCCGATCGCCTTCTCGAGGCGAACGATGGCAAGCGGGTACTCGGCCCGGATATAGATATAGCCGTGAGAGGCGCCGATAGCGTATGCGGCGATGAGCAGCCCCTCGAGGACGGCGTGCGGATCGCCCTCTATCAGCGACCGGTTCATGAACGCCCCCGGATCGCCCTCGTCGGCATTGCAGATCATGTACTTGGTCTCGCCGGGCGAGTTCCTGCAGATCTCCCACTTCCTGAAGGTCGGGAAACCGGCACCGCCCCTTCCGCGTAACCCTGCTTCTTCCACCTCGGCGATGACCTTCTCCGGCCCCGTCTCGAGGGCCTTTACTATCCCCGAGTAGCCGTCGTTCGCGATGTAGTGGTCTATATCCTCCGGCTCGATAAACCCGCAGTTGCGCAGCACGACCCTGACCTGGGGCTTGAGCATCGGCAGGTCGAAGAACCTCTTTATACCGGGAATCTTTCCGTGCCCGTTGCCGTCGAAATACCCCACGGCGAGCTTCCCCATCGGGTCGCCCTTGACGAGGTTCGAGACGACGATCCTCTTCGCCAGTTCCGGGGTGACGTTGGCGTAGCTGACGCGCGGTCGGCCCGGCATCTGTACGTCCATCAGCGGCTCGAGATAGCAGGGGCCTATGCAGCCGACGTGCACCATCTTCGCCTTGAGACTCCTGTCCTTCAGGGTCTTCTTCACCGCCGCGAGCACGTCCATCGCCCCTGCGGCCCGCCCGCAGGAGGCTGAGCCGAGATAGATCAGCGGGACCCTGCTCTTCTGCAGCCTGTCCCATTTCCTCGCCGCTTTCTCTCTCTGCTGTATGAATTTATTTGTATTCATCCAGTATTTCCTTGAAGCGGATCACCGTCACCCTGCTGTGGATGACGTCGTCTATCTGCACTACCGGCGCGAGTGCGCAGCACCCGAGGCACGCCACCCTCCTGAAATCGAAACGCCCGTCCTCGGTCGTCTGCCCGTCCGTTATCCCGAGGTCCCTCTCTACAGCGTCGGCGAGGATCTGCCCTCCACTCACATGACATGCCGTGCCGAGGCAGATCTTGATCGAATGTCTCCCCGGCTCGGTGAACCTGAACTGGGAGTAGAACGAGGCGACCCCGTATATCCTGTTCTCCGAGAGCTTGAGAAACTCCGATATCCTCCCGACTGCGTCTTCAGGGATGTATCCCGCCCTCTCCTGCACCTTCTGCAGGAGAGGGATGAGGTCCCCTTCCTCGCCGGCGTACCGCGAAAACACCCGGGCGTATTCTCTTTCGGTCATGACACGTCCCCTGTCCGGTATTGTCTCAAACGCTCACTCCTCAAGCTCCTCGCCCCCCGTCTTCGAGAGGAAGATGCAATCGGTGAGGCGGACCTTTCCGCGCACGAAGTCCTCGGCGAAATCGAGGCATGTCGGGGCCCCGCAGATGCCGCAGTCGATCTGGCGCAGCTTTTTAAATACCCTCTCTCGTTCCTTCAGTCGCTTTATCGATGTCTCCAGGTCTGTATCGAAGAACATCGTCGGACGGGGCAGGACCACTCTTTCCAGATCGTAATACCCTTCGGCGAGCTTCCGCCGGGTCTCGGCGTCGCTTACCTCGATACGCTGTTCGTATTTCCGTTTCTGCTTGAGGTGATTGGCCCTGGCGACATAGGGATTCTCGACGGTGAACGACCCGCCTATGCATCCGAGCATGCAGACAAGCGCCTCTACAAAATCGATGTTCCTCAGGCGCGAGTTCTCGATATCGTCGAATATCTTCATCACGTGCTGGAGCCCGGAGACAGAGAGCCAGTTCTCCATCTCGGCCGAGTGGGTGATACTCCCGAGCGTAGCCCATGCCGAATTAAAGCTGTATTCCTCCGGAACTGTCGAATCGTCGAACTCTTCCTCGGCCGCGACGATATGGGGGAACATCACCGAATAGATATCCTTGATCGAGACGACCCCGTCGAACCACGACCGCACCCTCTCGGCGGGCTGCTTTATCGACACGACCATCGCGGGGCAGGGAGCGACGAAGAAGATGCCGATCTCCTCGGGCTTCAGGCCGAGCTTTTCCGGCAGGGTCCTGCGGATCTCGCGCGCCGTGAGCTCGCGCGGGACGTTCATGGGCAGGACAAGTTCGACGAGATCGGGATACCTCACCTGTATCAACCTTACGAGCGAGGGGCAGTGGGACGAGATCAGCGGTCGTCTGCCATCGTACGTCCTCAGGTACGTCGCTATGGCCTTCGTCAACTCGGCCGACGCCCTGGCCCCGTCGATGACCTCGTCGAAGCCGAGTTTCTTGAAGGCCTCAGGGACGATATACGGGTGGGCCCACGCCTCGAACTGCGTGTATAGACCGGGCGATGGGCCGCCGACCTTGTACTTGAATCCGGAGATGTCGGCTATCGGATCGGCCGTAGGATCGATGGCTCCGTGGGGGCATACCGACATGCATGTGCCGCAGTCTACGCAGAGCTCGGGAGATATGAACGCCTTCCCCTCCCTGATCCTGATCGCGTGCGTCGGGCAGCTGCGCATGCATGCCATGTGCCCGAGGCACTTCTCGGGCACCACCTTGTGCGCATGGTAATACTGAGTCAACCGGCCCTCGCCTCCCGGGGGCGGTACGCCCCGTGTCGATCTATATGAAGAAGCGCATCTGCACCTTCGTTCCCTTGTCGACCTCGCTCGACACCTCGAGCTCGTCGGTATTCTTCCTGATGTTCGGCAGCCCCATGCCCGAGCCGAATCCCATCGCCCTCATCTCCTCGGTCGCAGTCGTGAATCCCTCTTCCATCGCCTGCTGGACGTCGGGTATTCCCTTCCCTTCGTCGTCGATCACCACTTCGATCAATTTCGGCGTGATCGACAGGTTCACCCGCGCGCACTTCGCGTGCATGAC
>JAUWMD010000021.1 GCA_030613345.1 Candidatus Krumholzibacteriota bacterium | reverse complement strand
CGCCTCCGACCCTCTCGACGAGCTGGTCCTGGAGGAAGCGAAGGAGCTTGACCTGGAGGGCGGACGGGAGCTCGCCTATCTCGTCGAGAAAGAGGGTGCCGCCGTCGGCGGCCTCGAATCTCCCGGTCTTCGTCGCGTGTGCCCCGGTGAAGCTTCCCTTCTCGTGGCCGAACAGCTCGCTCTCGAGGAGGTTCTCCGGGATGGCGGCGCAGTTGATCGGGATGAACGGCCCGCCGCTGTGGGTCGACTGGTTATGGATCGCCCGCGCGATCAGCTCCTTGCCCGTGCCGCTCTCACCCGTAATCAGGACCGAGACACCGGTCGGCGCGATACGGCGCACGGCCTCGAAGATGCCGAGCATCGGCTCGGACATCCCCATGACTCCCTCGAACTCGTGCCCCGGCACGTATCCTTCCTTCAGCCTGTCGATCTCTCCCTCGAGGGAGCTGATGTAGAACGCCCTTCGAAGGATGACCCCGAGTTCCTCGACGTCGACCGGCTTGGCGTAGAAATCCATCGCCCCCGACCCGATCGATTTCAGCGCGTTCTCCATGTCGTCGTGCCCGGTGATCATCACGACTTTGATACGCGGGTCGATGCCGAGGGTCGTCTCGAGCACCTCGAATCCCTCGAGCTCGGAGGTGTCATCGGCAAGGGAGAGGTCGAGTAACATAACGGCGGGGGAGTGTTCCCTGACGGCCGACACAGCCTCGTCGGCGGACGAGGCTGTGATGATGTCGTAATCGTTCTTGAAAGCCCATCTGAGCTGCTTGAGGATCGTCTCTTCGTCATCGACTATAAGCAATTTGTCCAGTGCCAAATCCCGACCGTACCTTTCCCGGGTCATTGCCCGGCGGGCATCTCTACCTTGACCGTGGCTCCGCCTCCCGGGAGGCTGGATACCGATATAGACCCGCCGTGCGCCTCCGCGAGAGACTTGCACAGTACGAGCCCCACACCGAGACCGTTCTTCTTCGTGCTCATGAACGGCCTGAACAACCCGTCCTCGAGATATTTCCTGTCGAATCCCGGCCCGTCGTCGCTGACGATGACCGTCAGCGTATCACCGTGTCGGGTGATTCCTACCTCGACGGTCCCTCCGTCGACGATCGCCTCGACTGCGTTGAGCAAGAGGTTCTCCACAATCCTCGAAAGGGCCGAGGGATCGACGAAAGCCAGTACGCCGTCCTCGGATTCGAGCCTGATCGCAATGTCTTTTTTTGACGCGAACTGCTCGAGCGAGGCGATCCTGTCTCCGGCGACGGCCGTCGCGTCGGTCGCCGCCCGCGAGATCGCAGCGGGGGCCCTGTGCGCGTTCAGCGAATCTATCAGCCGGCGCATCTTCTGCACCGATCTCTCGAGCGTGTCGATCGCGTCTTTCTGGAATTCCCTTTTATGGATATTATCCCTGGCGTTTTCGGCAGTCAAGGAGAGCATGCCGACAGTGTTCTTCAAGTCGTGGATCACGAAAGAAGCGAACCTGTTGAAAGATTCGAGCTGCTTCGATTCGAGGTACCGCTCCTCCATGAGGAGGTTCTCGAGGGCGAGCGCGGCCTGGTCGGTGATCGTGGCGAGGAAATCGCGGTCCTCTTCCGACCACGGCCGCCCGAAATCCTTCCGCCCGATGGCGATGAATCCCCTCGTATCTCCCCCGATCGTGAGAAACGAGATCGCCCGGACCCATCCGGGAACTTCCGCGTGCGTGGTGTCCTCTGCCGTGGAGTGACCCCCGCCGATCGCGTTCCGTCGGTGGACCGGTATCATGACGAGGGGAGAACCGCCGTCCAGCTCCATGAGTCCGTCCAGTGAGGCGGCGGTGATCTCTTCCTTTTCCAGGCCGTAATCGGCCGTTTTGCCCCTGTCGATACCGGCGTAGATCAGGCCTTTCTTCACCATCATCGTCTCGCATAGAGAGCTTATCGTGTTGGAGAGAAGATCGTCGACCGTCGAGCTCGAAGTCATCAGGCGCGCGTAGTGACGCCACTCCCGCCTGTAGTTATAGAGCCCCGGCCTGAAGTTCTCGTTGATGAAATTACGCAGGTGACGCCTGGCCTTCCCCGATATGAGGATCGCGAGGAGGACAAATACTGTGAAGGCCGACAGGACCATGACGCCGAACCTCTCGTACGGCATGCCGATGAGGATCGACGTCCACGTGATCAGCGCGAATGCGAAGAGATAGAGCCCGGCGACCACCACGGCGACGACCGAGGGAGCCTTCCCCTTCTCGGGCATTGTCCTGACCTCGAGTACGGGATACCTCCAGCCGGCATAGAGGATCGTGATGCAGAAGAAGATAACGCCGAGCGCTCCGGCGGAGATGAAATAGTCGTCGACCTCCGAAAGCAGTACGAGCCTGCTCATCATTATAAAGTTGATGATCGAGGCCAATATCGCACCGAGCAGGGGGTATTTGAGCGTAACCTTCGCCTGGACGTTCGCCGCCCTGTAGGTGTTCTCGAAGGCATAGAGGAACACTACATTGATGGCCAGGGCCAGCAGGGCCAGAATCTGGCCGGCCGCTGTGACCCCGATGCGCCAGAGCCCGCCTCCCTCGGCGAGCTGGAACCGGCTGACGACGACCTCTATCGGGAGGAGCAGGGTTGTGGCGGCGAGCAGCGCACCGAACATGATCATGCCGGGAAGCCAGCTTCGCAGCCGCTTTCCGGCATCGTCACGTCCGAAGAAGAAGAAGAACGGGATTACGAGGGCGGGGGAGAATATTATCAGAGCGAGGTGGACCTGCAGCCGGCGCATCACCTCTACGGGTGATTTCGAGGCAAGAGCGAATGTCAGGGCGGCCATCGCCGCGGATGTGCAGAGGGCCGACAGGATGAAGAGCGTCTTCTGCGCGTTTCGCTTTCCCGATGTGATGTGGATCACGGCGAGCAGGAGCAGCAGGGCCGACGATGCGCCGGTCAGGATTGTCGTCAGCGTGATCATCTCGATTCCCTGATCCTTTCGAACTGTTTCAGGGCCTCGGCGGCCAGCGGCGTACCCGGATATCTGGCCGCGCAGCTCTGGAGGATCTCTGCAGCCCGCTCCGGGTCGCCGAGCCTGTTCTCGTATATCGACGCGGCCATCAGGCAGTTCTCCTTGAAGCTGTGGTACTGCGGGTACCTGCCCGGAAGCGCCAGCAGGCGCCCGGCAGCCTCTTCCCATCGTTCCTGCTCTATCAGGGTGCGCACGTGGTATTCCTCTGCGACGATGCGGATCGTCTCGGAGTACTGGAGGGACGAGAGGTGCTCGTAATGCTCTGCAGCCCTCTCATAGGCCGCCTCCATCGCCTCGGTCTCCCCGATCCCTTTATAGTGGGCGGCGATGCGCAGCGGCGCTTCCAGGCCCTGTATCGTCGTCGGGAAGCTGGTGTAGACCGACTTGTAGTGGAGGGATGCCTCGATCCAGTTTTTCCTGCGTTCCTCGAGGATGGCGAGCTGCCAGGCGGCCTCGACCGTTTCCGGGCCAGTGCCCCCGTATTCCTCGAGCACCATGTTATACGCGGAGGCGGCGTCATCGTATTTTCCCTCGTCGAGAAAGATGTTGCCCTTCATAAGCAGGGCCGTCGGCGCCTCCTTCGACCGGGGATGCTCTGTGACGATCCTGTCGAGGACCGAGACGGCGCTCTCGCGGTTTCCAAATCCGTCGAGCTCGACACGCGCTTCGAGGTAGAGGAGACTCGGGATATCGGCCTCGTTTCCGTAGATCTTTCTCATCTCCCGGATCGTGTTCCTCGCCTTTGTCCATTCCTCGCCGAGCAGATAGGTGCTGACGAGGTTGTACCTCGCTTCCTTCCTCAGTTCTTCCGATGCGTTCGAGCGTATGACGTGCCGGTATGTCATTTCGGCCTCGCCTAGCCATTTTCCGGCACAGTCGGTATCGGCCATGACGTTGCAGATCTCCGCGATGCGGATCGGCGTCAGCAGGTAGCGGCGGTTGAGCCGGGCCGTAGCGAGGATCTTCTCCCCGGACAGGTACTCTTCGTGAAATTTCGTGAAGAGCCTGAGAGCCTCGGCGGTGTCACCGCTCTCGCGCGAGATGAATGCGGCCGACCAGAGGGCGTTCGCTCTAGCCGCCGGAACGTTGCCCGCGATCTCATATGCATGCAGGAAATCCTTTCTCGCATCGTCGAACATCGACGCCCTGAACTCGAGCTCGGCCAGCTCCATCTGCGCCGTGACGACTATGAGGTCGAGACCCTCGATGCTGCCGGTCTCGCCGGTGTAGTCTTCGATGATCTTCCTGTAGGCGGCGAGCGTCCTGTCGAGGAATTCCCTGTTGAGGTTGGGGAATGTCAGCTCGCCGGCATGTTTGCGCGCTTCGAACAGGGCCTTTTCCGCCTCGTAGCCCGGTGATTTTCCCCCGCTGCCGCATCCGGGACAGATCATAATGGCGGCAGTCAGTACGGCCGCGGCCGCCGTCATAAGGACGGTCCGGATCGGGTTGCCTGCTTCAGAAGTTTTCATCTTCGCTCCTTCCGGAGTCACCTCGCGTCAATATCGAGGCTCGTGCCGGCAGGCCGGGCCACCTTCCTCGCGAGGAAGATCACCGTCGCCGAGGCAGTAATCAGGTATGTCGAGACCAGTTCCATGACCTTTGAGGCGACATGGTTGTGGATCATGAAATCGGGGGACAGCCGCAGCGCTATCATCTCGGCCTTGAGGTCGAGCAGGATTGTGGGGACTGTCAGCATGAACGGCAACGCGACGACGAGCAGTGTCTTCATGAATGTCCGCAGTGAAAGCGATACCCCGGAGGCTACCGCAGCCGGGGCTGACGAGCCGTCGATCATGACGTACGGGATGGTGTAGACGAACAGCGACTGGACTATCAGGCCCGCGGCGATCCCGCCGCCGAGGACGGCGTACATGGCCGGCCCTTCAATGCCTGACGAGAGCCAGGCGCCGAGATAGACGGCAGCGTAGACGCCGGCCGACGAGATGGCTGAGACGCCCAGCAAATGGGGGTAACGGCGGCCTGCGGCGGAGAATGCCCGCGGCAGCGACGGTTTTCCGCGCCGCATCGCTCTTGCCACGACGTATACGGTTGCGCCGTGAAATAAAGACTTGAGAAAGATCTCCAGGATAATCTCGATACGTCCCAGTATGGGCTGGAGCAGGAGGAGGTGCGCCGGGTAGTGGCCGAGCATCTCGGGAGTGACGCCGCCGACGGGCAGGGCCCAGAGGTGCGCCGGCCGTCCGGAGTTGCCGGCGAGATAGGCGGCGAGGAGGAGTATCTGGAAAATGAAATAGATCAGGTATGGCGATGCGACCCTGGGATCGATCAGCAGTGTCAGCGAGGCGTGGAACGCCTGGAAGGCGGAAGAGATGCTTCTTGCCAGACTCCGCCGCTCAGCCGCATCGGCGCCGTCATTGATTACAACCTTCGACATGCCGTATCAGCTCCCGTCGTCATTTCCCCGGGGCGTGAGCGCCTCGAAGATGTGCGGCGAAATATCTTCGACGAATTCAACGAGATCTGCACTGACAGCCTCGTCCCCTCCCGGCGGAATCGGGGCGGAAAATCTGATGAACGAGGCGGCCTGCGGCCGGGCAAGCAGGGCGCTCGTCATCTGATGCCATTTCAGCGCGAACTCGTTCGGGATCGTCCTGCCCCGCATGCTGAACCAGTATACGACGAGCTGCCTGCTGCCGCCGTCGGATATGACCAGTCTCCGGGCCGGCGAGACCGTCCCGCCGATATCGAGGGCGATCGATCCCTCGGAGATTATATCCCAGCCCGCGCCGGGGTAACAATGCTTTGGTGAATGGATCTGCGAATTCTCCTGCTGGTCGGCGAAGTACCCTATGAACAGGTCGATCGCGACGCCGGCCGGGTCGACATACGAGCGCGCGAGCGTCAGGTCGGCGTCCAGAACCCCCAGCGAGCCGGGAGAGATATACACGTCCCTGGCCGTGAAGCCGGCGAGGGCGCGCGGGATCCCTTCCAGGTCGGGCGGCTGCGGCTGCGGCACGGTCCTCAGCCTCAGCGACCAGGTGTGGGCGCAGAGCACGGCCAGTATGATTATGACCGTGGTGATCTTTTTCGTCGATACTGAGTCCATCTCAATATTCCCGCGCAAAGGAGCAGCATGAGAAAGCCCGCCATGAATACGATTATTCCCGATGCTTCATGCAGAGGGCCGTCGGCGAACTGGGGTCCGATGAAATGTGCGCCGAGCGCCGTGACGACCAGCCGGACTGTGTTGGCCGCGACGGCGGCCGGTACCGAGAGGATGACGAGGAGAAACTTCCTGCCGCCGGACATATCGGCGAAGAACGCGAAGATGACGGCGAGTGTAAACATCGTCATCAGGGAGCGCAGCCCGCTGCAGGCCGCGATCACTTCGAGCGTGTAGCCGGGAAGCATCAGGATGTTCCCCCTGCGGATCACGCTGACCCTCAGTACCGTAAGGACGCCGGCGCTGAGCTTCGCGCTGAGTATCTGCATCGGAAAGGTGATCTTGAAGTAGATGACGTACGGAAGGGGGATCATCAGGAGGAGCATAAGCAGAGGAGGACCTGCGACCTTCGTGAAATTCCATCCCCCGAGGAAAAGGATAACCCCGAGGATCATCAGGGGCAGCGAGAACCTCATCGTAAAGTACTCGACGGCCGCCGTTCCGGTGACGAGAAAGACCGCCGAAGCGAGGATCAACAGGAGGCCCCACATTTCCCTCCCGCCGTCGCTTGCCTCGCGGAGCGCGTCGCGTCTTCTCCACAGCAGCAGGGCCGATACGAAGGGTATGAGAAGGCCGTGGTGGTAATTCGGATCGTCAAGCCACTGACGCACGAGCGCAGAGATGACGGGCGCGTACAGCACTGCCAGAAGGACGAGCGCTGCGATCGTCAGAATCGTGTCGGTCCGGGCCGTCCGGCCCTGTTTCTGGGCGGCCATCGGCAAGAAGTCTCCTTCTGTCTCTTTCGACAGAGTCTTTTATATCTCTTCCTGCCGATTATAACAAGAGTTATGCCAGATAGCGGGGATTGCGGCTTGGGGGAGGTTGGCCCGGCTCGCAGGGATATCTGCTGGAATATAAAAAAAGGCGGGTGCCCGATGGATCACACCCGCCTGTGAACAAGGGTTCTACCCCTGACTATCGCTTTTTTCTTCTCAGAAGAGGTGCGATCCCGAGAAGGCCGAGGCCGAGAAGGCTCAGCGTGGAAGGCTCGGGAGTGGCGTAATAGGACGAGTTGGAATACTGTGAGTTTGTCCAGGTGTGGCCCTGGGAGTCGACGCCGATCGCGCCGAAATGGGCCCAGTCGAAGCCGCGGACGACGACGTTGAGCGTGATCTCGTTGCCCCAGCCGGGAGAATATACGCGGCTGTAGTCATAGGCGTTGATCAGGCTGTTGTCTACACGTCCGATATTGAGGAAGCTGTACTGCCCGTCGATAGAGGAGCCGAACAGAGAGGTCGGCAGGCTGGGATTCGTGCCGGTCGGGATTGCGTCGACCCACCTGTTGAAGGCGGAGATCTCGACGCCGTTTATGAAGACCTGTCCCATCTGGTTTCTCGGGACGCTCATCGCGAGATAGCAGTCCATGTAGTCGTAAGCGGGGACCTGGTACATCGGGCGCTCACCCATGTTGCTCGTGCCCTTGTCCCAGTAACCGACGACCTTGAGGTCGAAGTTGCTCGAGTTTGACACCCATGTGCCGATACCGCGGCCTGAATCATAGAAGGAATAACGCGAGTCCACGATGTATGTCTGCAGCCTCGGCACTGCGGCGACCGGAAGGGCGACGGCGAGGACCGTCAGGATCGCCAGGCTCATGAATATCGATCTTTTCATCCCTTGCTCCTTGTGCAAGTGTCGGAATTCTTTATGATCCCGCAATAAATCGTGTTTCCAGTAGTAATATCCGCAAGTGCCGTGCCATGGCCCGTCGATTTGCAACTATTTATATTCCAAGTGGTTACGGCCGTAAATAATTGGGTGATTTCTCCCTGTACATATTGTGTAAAAAATTCCGACGGTAAATTTCTCAGCCATCATTATAAGACATTGTCAATCAACGGGATATGCGACTCCATGAAAAACGGAGGCGGGGATCACTCCCCGCCTCCTTGCGGTACCGGCCGTCTTCCGGGCAGGTTACGGCCGGACCTGATTTGCGCTCATATCGTTCAAAGTCCCCGCGTGGCGCTCCTGCGCACTCTGGTCGCTCCCCTTGTCATGGAAGGCGAGGAGGACCGCCTGCGCGTGCCGGAGGTCGAGAGCCTCGTCCCCATCTTCGGGCTCCTGCGCCAGGCTCCCGCCCGGCCGTAACCGGACGAGCGCCTGTACTTCGACGAGGAGCCGAAGGGGAGGCGGCGTTTCGAGGCGCTGGCCCGAGTCGCCTGCGCGGGGCTGGTCAGCTTGCTGATCCCGCGGCTCGGCCCGTTTCTATCCCTCGTGGACTTCCAGAGGTGATCCTGGCCGCCCCGCTTGGTGAATCTCGAACCGTCGATTCCGGTAGAGTTGCCCGTGGCCGGGCCGGACGGCCTGCCGGTCCTTTTCGCCGGCCTGCCGGCCTTCATGACCGCGGACCGGCGCGAGATCGTTATCGTCCTGCGGGCGCCGCTTTCGACGGCCGTGCCCGCTTCCCTGGTCGTCGCCCGTATCCACCGTCCGTCGATCTCCCCGCTCTTGTTCATCGCCCAGCCCTCGAAATCGTCCGGATGAACGTTCGATGCGGCGACAGGAAGGGCGGTCGCGATCGACAGCAGCAGAAACAGTGGCACTATCGATACCCTGATGTAACGCATGGTTGCTTCCCTGTATTTATTTTTCTCGGAAATAGGTAACTGATTTAGAAATCTATATTGTTACGCAGGGAATAGAAGAGGAGGAGAGAGGTTCCTGTTCTGATAGAAAAAGTCTATCACACGGGCATGATCGTGTCAAGCGGGCCTGCCCCCGTAGGCGGCGCGAAATGCCATCATGGAGGCAGTAAAGGGCCCCCACGCAGATTTTAAAAAATTCGATCACAGGCTGAACCACTTGTTGATCTTGATCAGGAATGTGTTGTCGCCGGCGGTGGAGAAGAGGTTGCCCAGGTCGCGATCCGGGTCGAATCGTCCGTATTCCTCCTCGAAATCGGAGGCGCCTCTCGACCAGACGATGAAGAGGGTCGAGCCGGGGCTGTACTCCCAGCGGAAGACGAGGTTGGAGTTGAACTCCTTGAAGTTGAAGTCGAGGTTGTCGGGATAGTCGTAAGGCGCGAACCGGTCGTCGTAGTCCGGTGCGTGAGGCGCTACGACCTCCCGGTAGTCGGAATACCTGCCCGCCGTTACATAGGGCATCCCGTAGAACTGCAGCGTCATGTTCGGCGTGATGTTCAAGTTGAAACGTGTCGTGATAAACAGAGTCTCGCGCTCGAGGGTTGCGAGGATATAGCTGCCGTTTATCTCGTCGACGTACTGCCGGTCGTTCTCGTTGATGTAGTACTCGGGGCTCAGCGTGATGTCGAACCTGCTGGATGGACGGATCGTGATCCCCGGCTCGAAGCTGTGCGATGCATAGCCTTCGTCATCGACGCCGTAGCCGCCGGAATACCTGAACACCACGACCTTGCGGTGATCGGTGCTGAATCCGTACCAGGAGTGCGTTCTGCCCGGCACGAGCATCGAGGGGCCACCCCGCAGGAGACGGTTGTCCTGCCTCGCCATGTTGCGGTTGATCCCGCCGAAGATCGACCAGTAGTTCCTGAACTGGCCCCATCCGTTTATATTGCCACCGACCTTGCCGAGGTTCTCCCATCCGAAGTTCGTCGCGTTCCACAGGTTCGCGTTGAGGCTGTACTCCCTGAAGATCAGCTGCTCTTCGAACTTCCGGTACCCTCCCCAGAGTACGGGGAAGATCTGGTCGGCGTCCCGCGAGAACCCGATGTCGTTGATCTCGAAGCCCGGGCTCCGCACGTGTACCCCTGCGCCCCAGCGCCACGGTTGCCCCCCGAATTTGCCGCCCCAGATCGTCGAAGTCCAGCCGGTCAGGCTGGTCAGCGACGAGTCGACGCCAAGGTGCCCGGCGTCGGGCCGCTGGAAATACCTGATCGGGGATGTCTGGGCCTCGATGATCGCCTCCCCGCTTCCCCGGATATGGCTGCCGTAGAGCTTTCCGATGATCTGGTAATCCTCATTGGTCCAGCGGTGGCTGAAGTGGACCCCTCCGCTGTAGGCCGCGTCGACGAGATGGTTGAAATCACTGTCGGGCAGCTTCCTGTGAACACCGGTGACGATGCTGCCTATCGCGGTGCGTCCCGTGTTCAAGTCTTTCTGGAGGCTCAGTACGGCGTAGTTCGTCATCGGCTCGATCGCTGTTCCGTATTCGCGGCCTGCAGGGTCCTTCACGACCGCTTCTTCCTTGTCGGTCAGGGCTTCTAGCAGGCCGATCGACCATCCGCTCGCGGTCCTGCCGGTGACCTTCGCCGCGCCGAGGATCTTTGTGAACTCGGGGCTGTCGACCCAGTAGTCGTCGGTGTCCTCGTGGAACCTGTTCGAGTCGAGGGCATACACGTGGGGCCGCCGCCCGATGCGCCTCGAGTAGAAAAGGCGCTCGCGGTCCATGTCGCCGAGGCTGATCGAGGAAGCGAAGATGTTGGCCCCTTCGATGAAGAAGGGTCTCCTCTCCCGGAAATATGTCTCGTATGCGGTGAGGTTGAATTCGGAGGGATCCTGCTCGATCTGCCCGAAATCGGGATTGAGCGAGAGATTCAGCGTGATGTCGCTCGTCAGGCCGTATTTCAGGTCGCTGCCGATGCGTCCATCCTTGATGGTATTCTGGAGATAGGGATCGTTCCCGGGATCGCCGTACGATTCGAGCGAGCCCACCACGTATGGCAGGATCTCGACATTCCTGCTGACCGGCAGGTTCTCTATCCCTTCGAGCCGGCCGAATACCGAGACTATCTGGCTCGATTCGCGCGGGCAGCGGTTCCAGAACGATGTCTCGTTGAGGCGGCTGATCTCGCGGTAGACCTGGAGCCCCCACGACTTTGTCTGGCCGTTCCCCGAGTATCGCAGCTGGCTGAACGGGATGCGGAACTCGGCCGTCCAGCCGTTATCGTCGATGCTGGTGCCGACATACCAGACCGCGTCCCAGTTCTCGTCGGCCTCGTTGTCGTTGAACCAGAATCGGTCCCTCTTGACGCCCGCCGGGTTGACCAGAAAATCGAACGCGGTACGCTTGTCGTTGTAACTGTCGAACGCGATTCCGAGCCAGTCCGAGGGTGTGTAGTTGTCGCGCCTCGTCAGGCGCCCGACGATCCTGTCGGGCCGGGAATCGAGGGCGGTGATCCCTATATATATGTATTTGTCGTCGTAGAGGACTCTGAAGAAGGTCTTCTCGGCCGATGGCTCGCCGTCGTTCGGCTCCCGCTGTATGAAGCCTGTCGAGACCGGCGCGAGTTTCCAGTCGATCTCGTCGAGGATGCCGTCTATCTCGATGCCGCTGTTTATTCTCCGGCTGGCGACGCATGTCTGCAGCTGCGCGGTCGACATCTTGAGCGCCTCGTCGTACTCCTGCCTGGACGGGATTGGCAGGCCTTTATCCGCCGGGGACGCCTCTGGCGCGATCGACGATAAGACCGTTATAACAAACACGAGCGCCATGACTGATGGCGCTCCCCCGGGCCAGGGGCTCGATCTCGGACATTTCATCTGCTTCATATCTATGTAACGACAGGGGCCGGAGGTTAGTTTCAGGAAAAACGCCCCGGCCCCGATAAATGTTAAATTTTTAACACCGATTCAAGCGGAATCAATGCATGTATGCATCCAATCCAGTGTTGAATCAGCACTTATCGATATATCGCTCGATCTCCCAGTCTGTGACGGCAATCTTGTACTCCTGCGCCTCGAGCGCCTTGGCCTCGGCGTATTTATGCTGCAGGTCCTCGCCGAGGAGATCCTTCATCAGCGCACTCTCCCTGAAGAGGTATACTGCCGCCTCGAGAGACTTCGGCAACTGATCGATCCCTTGCTTCTTGAGCTCCTCGTGAGGGAGGGTGTAGACGCTGTCCTCGATCTCCGGCATCAGTTCGTATCCCTTTCTTATTCCCTCGAGGCCCACCTTGAGGATGGCGGCGAAGAGGAGGTAGGGGGACGCTGCCGGATCGGGGCAGCGCACCTCGGCTCGGACCGATGCCTCGCGGCCCTTCGAGGACTGTGGTATCCTGACCAGCGAAGAGCGGTTCCTGCTTCCCCAGCAGATGTAAACCGGCGCCTCGTACCCCGAGATCAGACGCTTGTACGAGTTGACCGTCGGGTTGGTGATCGCGCATATCTCCTTTATGTGGGCCAGCAGCCCGGCGATGAACTGCTTCGCAAGGAGAGAGAGGCGGTGGGCGTCTTCGGCATCGAAGAAGACCGGCCTGCCGTCGGTCGAGAAGAGGCTTGCGTGAGTGTGCATCCCGCTGCCTGCCTTCCCGAAGAGCGGCTTGGGCATGAACGAGGCGATCAGCCCGTACTTGTGGGCTATCGACTTTATGATCTTTTTGAGGACGACGACATTGTCGGCCGTCGTGAGGGCTCCGCCATAGCGGAAGCCGACTTCGTGCTGGCCGACGCCGACCTCGTGATGGGCCCGCTCCGAGTCTATCCCGAAGCCCTTGAGCGCCACCATGATCTCCTTGCGGATGTCGCTGCCGATGTCCTTGACCGAGCTGTCGAAGTACGAGCCGGTATCGAACTCGGGTGTCTGGAAACTGCCGTCCTCGTACCGTTTGAAGAGATAGAACTCGACCTCGGGGCCTACGAAGAACTCGTATCCCATCTCCGCCGCCTCGGCGATGACCTTCTTCAGAACGGCCCTCGGATCGCCCTCGAATATATTGCCGTCGGGGGTGTAGACGTCGCACATGAACCTCGCCGTCTTCTTGCTCTCACCATCGACGGGAAGGACGGCGTATGTCGCCGGATCGGGCATCAGGTACATGTCGCTCTCCATGATCCTGGAGAACCCCCGGATCGAGGAGCCGTCGAACCAGACGCCGCGCTCGAGGGCCTCCTCGAGCATGCCGACCGGGAGCTCGATCGATTTCAGCACCCCGAAGATGTCGGTAAACTCGAGTTCGACGAACATCACGCCGTCTTCCTGTACCTGAGTCATGATATCGCTCACTGCTTCAGCCTCCCGGTCGATGAAATACTTATCCGGCCCGGTCGCCACGTTTCTAGTCGGCCGGCAACGAATTCAGTTACATTGGGTTAGATCAAATTCCATCCTGTGCCGGCATATTGCGGAATCAACGCGGACACGTTCCTTTTTACAGCAGTGAGGGGAATGCTGTCCATACAAAATCACACCGAATATAGAAAGGGGAGCGATATTTTTCTGCTTTTTCTGAAACTCCCTCTTGACAGATGTGTATATACTCTATATACTGTGCATATACGATATGCACTGATGAAAGGAAACGCGCCGTGTTTATTGTGATCTCACCTTCGGATCCCGCCCCGATGTACAGGCAGGTGACCGACCAGGTCAAGGATGCCATCGCGCGGGGGACCCTGAAAGCGGGGGAGAAGCTCCCCTCGATAAGGGAGATGTCGAAGGAGCTGAAGATAAGCCCCATCACGATCAAGCGCTCGTACCAAGATCTCGAGCACGAGGGATACATAGTCACCCGCGCCGGCCTGGGCAGCTTCATCGCCGAGGTCGATTTTAACAGGCTGAGGAGCGAGAAGGTCGATGAGATCGCGGGAGAGCTCGGGAGGATTCTGAAGATGGCCTCCGGATACGGCATATCGGCGGCCGAGCTTAGAAGGATACTCAAGAGACTGCAGGAGGATGACGATGAATAGGATACTGGAGGCAAACGGCCTGAGGAAGGAGTACAGGACGTTCACGCTCGACGGAGTGACGCTCGAGATCCCGAAAGGAACGATCCTGGGGCTGATCGGCCCGAACGGATCGGGAAAGACCACTACGATCAGGATGCTGATGAAGATGACGAGGCCAGATGCCGGTTCGATACGTATGTTCGGCCTGGGGCTCGACGCCCACGAGAAGGAGATAAAGAACCGGATCGGATACGTCGGCGAGGAGCAGTTTTACTATGAAAACAAGAGGGTCTCGTGGACGGGGAATTTTGTCTCGCAGTACTTCGAGAAGTGGGACCGGGAGATGTTCGATTCCCTGCTGAAGGAGTTCGACCTCGACTCGTCGCAGAAAGTAGGCAAGCTCTCGAAGGGGATGAAGGTGAAGCTCTCTTTCGCCATCGCCTTTTCGCACAATCCCGAGCTCATGATACTCGACGAACCGACTGCCGGCCTCGATCCGGTAATAAGACGCGAGATACTCGACCGGCTCCTCGCCTTCCGCGACGACCATGACGGCTCCGTCTTCATCTCGTCTCACATAACCGACGATATCGTGAGGATAGCCGATCACGTCGCCTTTATTGTCGACGGGAAAATCGTGATACACGCCGAGAAGGACGAGATCCTCTCTGACTGGAAAAGGCTGCATTTCAGGCCCGGGGCGATCGAGGGCGAGATCGTCACCGGGCTGAGATGTGTCGAGGCGCATGCCTTCGGCAGCACCGGCGTGACAAATAAATACCGGGAGCTCGAGGGCAGGATCGCGCCGGCCGTCGCCGCGGGCGATGTGAAGGTCGAGAACGTCAACCTCGACGACATACTGATCGCCTTCGTGAAAGGGGGACGGGCATGATCGGGATAATCAAGAAGAACGCGATGTTCTATGTCATATACGGGCTCTTTTTCCTGATCATGTCTACGGTGATGTGGCACAGCTCGATGGACAGGCTGAGGACACCGATTGCGGTGATCAACTCGTTCTTCATGTTCTTCAGCGTGGTCGTTCCCGCCCTGAGCGCCGAGGTTCTCGAGGAGAAGCACAGGGGGTACGCGTTCCTCATGACGCTGCCGCTGAAGCTCGAGACGGTGGTCAGGGCCAAGATGGCTCTGCCCATCATTGCGGTCTTCGTTATAGTTGTTTACAACCTCGGCCTGTTCCAGTTCTTCGAGAGCACTCCTTCCGTCCTGGCCGACTGCGTCAAGATCATCCTCCTGAACGCCTCGGGCGCGATCATGCTCGCCGGCGCCGTCTACATCCTCATGTACAGGTACAACGTCAGGGCCCTGATGATGATCCTCGTCTTCACCGGCGTCATATTCAATCTCCTCGGACTGATCGCGGTCAGGACCAGGAGCCTGGTCAACATATTC
This sequence comes from Candidatus Krumholzibacteriota bacterium, assembly GCA_030613345.1. Lineage (GTDB taxonomy): Bacteria > Krumholzibacteriota > Krumholzibacteriia > Krumholzibacteriales > Krumholzibacteriaceae > JAUWCL01. Next base: position 2,444 of record JAUWMD010000021.1, on the reverse strand, counting down.
GAGTGGCCCGAGCTGATCGTCTCCGGCAGGCCCGCCTGGATCTTCGTCGTAATGATCCTCGCGAGCCTCGGTGTCTATCACCTGATTTTCCGCAGGGCGCTCAGGCTCAAGGAAGAGAGACTCTTTGATTAGAAAAACAAGATGTTCGGTATAATGAAGAAAGACCGGTTATTCTATATCGGGTATCTCATGCTGCTGCTGCTGCCGCTGCAGATGCTCTACTGACAAACAACGAGGATGCATCTCGACACGACCGTCGTGTTCATGACGACCGGGTGGTTATATATCGTCACTCTCGGCGGACTGCTCGGAGTGGAAATCAGCGAATTCGTCGCCCGAAGATACCTGACCGAGTCCTCTGCGATCTTCCGCCTCACCAGAACGACCGGGAACGGTTTCCTGCTCCCCACCCGGGGCGGCAATCCACCTCGCCTGCTGCTGCATATCCGCGCGTACATACGAGAGGGAGGCTCCTGCATGATCGGGATGATCCGCTATCAGAGATAGAAATCGAGGCCGAGCAGCCAGCGGTCGCCCGACGGCTTGATGTGCTGGGTGTCCCACCGTGGCCCGGTGAAGAGGCAGATCGTCCCGTCGCTTCCGTACCAGGAGAGATAGAGGAGGAGGTCGTTTTTCCAGGTCCACCCGCCGCCGTGTTCGAGGAAGTAGAGGATGTTCGGCCTCAGCTCGAGCGCGAGCCCCTTCCTGTGGGCGAAGGCGATCTTGAGCCCGCCGCCGAGGGCCAGCGAGAAGTTGTGCATGTGCTGGACATATTTTTGAAACTTCCAGTGCGGGAAGTACCATAAGGTGGTGAACCAGGCCGTATCGAGCATGAACCCCGATCCTTCCCCGGCCGACCACGCCTGCCGCCGGTACCTCGGGAACCAGTCGCGCGAGTAGAAATCGATTTTAATGACGTTCCATATCTCACTCGAGTCGTTCTCGCGGTCGATGTCGTGGAAGCAGTCGTGGAGGTATTCGATGTTCGCCATCCTCTCCGCCCACTCGAACCTCGCCCCGGCGATGAGCGAGTAGTGCGAGTCGTACGGGTCGAGGACGATGGCGGCGTCATCCTGGTATCCCATCCCTACGTCTAACCCCGCTCCGACGTATATACTCCAGTCGAGGCTCTCCCCGTCGGCGGCCAGGGCGTCGACGGTCGCGACGAGCCCTCCGTCGAAGAAGAACTGCTTGTCATGGGGAAAGAACTCGAGTATCCAGCCGCGAGCATTCCACCTCATCGGCGCCGAGTACTCGGCGGCCTGCGGCGATGATCCCGTGATAAAAACAAGCGCCGCGAGGATGCCCGCGGTCAACCCGGAAATGCATCCTCGGAATCTCTTTTCAGCGTTGATATCATTCTTCATGATCTGACAAATTCGATCAGAGGCCCGTAGTCATTCGACCGATCCACCGCTCTCAAGGCATCGATGTAACGCCTGCGGACATCGCTGTTTCTGGACAGCTTCTCCCCTCCCCACGAGAATCTCTCCACTCCCAGGATCCTTTCCATCAGCAGGTCGGTCATGAGCCGACCGTGTCTGCCGTTGCCGTTGGGGAAAGGGTGTATCAGTTCCAGGCGATAGTGAAACACCGCTCCGATCTCGTCGTCGGGCATGGGCCTTTCCTCGACCCAGAAGCGGGCGTCGCCGAGCAGCTTGACTATCTCTTCGGGAATCCTCTCCCAGAAGACGCCGAGGTTCTTGTTGCTCTTTCTGTATTTGCCTGACCATTTCCAGACGTTCCCGAACATTTTCAGGTGCAGCTTCCTCACGAACTCCTCGGTGAGGATTTTTCCGATCCTCCCGCTGTCGATCCAGTCGATCGCCTCGAGGATATTCACCCGTTCCCACCTGTCCAGGTCATCCCTCGTCGTAACAGACGGGATCTTCAGGCCGTTGATCTCATCCGGATCGAGGGGTATCGCCCCTTCGGGATACGCTATTTCCATTTATTTCTCCCCGGTACGACAGGATCGTTCCAGAGCGTCCTTGGTGTCCCGTCGACGAGCCTGTCGACTTCCTTCCGCCAGATTCCCTCCGTTTCCTCTTCCGGAAGCTCCTGGCCCTCGAGCCTCATCGTCTGGTTGATCCGGCCGATCCTCTCCCGTGCGACATCTTCGGCCCTGTGCCTGACGATCTTCTCGAACGAGCCGTTCGGCAGAAATCCGTAGAAGAAGGTACAGTCCATCGCCTCGCCGACCCGCCTCATCATCCTGATCGTGACCGATCCGTCCTGTTCCCTCTTCTCGATAGCACTGACGCTGTTCTTCGAGATCCCGAGCCTCTCGGCCAGCTGCCTGCCGCTCATCCCCAGGGCGTACCTGATGGCCCTGACCCAGCCGTTGAGGGGCCTTTTCTGCAGAGCGGCCCTCGCCCGCGGATACCTCGATACGTGCCAGGAATCGAGTTGCTCCCTGGCTATTTTACTTTCGTAACTCATGA
>JAUWMD010000081.1 GCA_030613345.1 Candidatus Krumholzibacteriota bacterium | reverse complement strand
ACCAGCCCCTCGTCGGGCTCGACCATGCGGAGCTCGACGCCCCTGCGCCACAGCCCCATCCAGGGGTAGACATTGGCCGGAAATTCGATGGACGGGATGCCGACGTTGACGCCTTCCTTCCATCGTATGCCTCCCGAGGCTATCAGTACGCCATGGGTCGTGTTCTTGACGAAGGCTATCTCGTCGGCGCCGGCGCCGCTCAGCCTGGCGGCGGCGGAACGCACGTCCGCGACACGCGCGAAGATATCGTCTTCGGCAAGTACTCCACCGCCGAGCATGCCGGAAAGCCTGTCCAGGGATCCACGTGGCGTCACCGAGAGCGGACTGACCGCGGCGTGGTTGAAATATACAATATCGTCAGAGACGGGGAACTCGCCCCTGACAGCCTTCCAGATGTGTGTATTATCGTTCATATCCATCAGAAGGATATTCTCAAAAGATCTGCGGCGTGTACAGTTTAAATGGAATGATCGTGGCGGTGTGACATATTCAGGCGATCGCCGTATGAATGGCGGCGACGCCGAACATGAGCTCTTTCCAGGTGATGTGCGAAAACCCCGCTTCCTCCATCTCCGAGGCAAACTCTCCGGGTCCCGGGAACGATCGGATCGAGCCGGAGAGATATGCGTATCCGTCTCTCTCGCCCGTCAGCATCTTTCCCAGCCGGCCCACTATACCTTCGGCATAGGTGTGAAGCGCGCCCCTGACAGGCGCTGATCCGGGCTGGCTCGTCTCGAGGTTCAGGAAGATCCCTCCGGGCCTCAGCACGCGCCTGATCTCGCCGAGCGAACCGGCGAAAAGCCCGCCGCGGCTCCGGAGGTTTCTCGCCGCGAAGCTGACCGTCACGAGGCCGAATGAAGCGTCGGGAAAGGGAAGAGCATCTGCCGACGCGGCCGCCGGGATGAGCTTTCCCGCGCCGCGCCGCCTGATCCCCTCGCGCAGCATAGGGACGGAAAAATCGGCCGAGATCACCGCCGTGCCGGCCGGCGACCGGCGGGACAGGAGAGCGGCCATCTCGCCCGTGCCGCTGCAGAGGTCGAGCCAGGGGCCGGTGCCGGCCGCCCGGACGGCCGCGCTGGCTGCGATCCTTCTCCAGATGATGTCGAGACCGAATGTCAACAGGTGGTTGGTGATTTCGTACCGGCTGCAGATGGCGATGTATACATCCTGAAGTTCCATGATCGATATTAAGTCTCGGGAATCGGCCGGCTCGTTTAACCGGCCTGTATCGGGTGACGGCCTTCCAAATGGCCGCCAGTCAAGGTTTTATTTGATAAAATCTCGTCGTAACGGCGTTCCTCGCCCTGAAACGGATGTTTCTTGAATCGAGATATTCGTCGATTCGCCGGCAATCAAAACCGAAGTGAGTTCCCCATCCGAACCTCTCGTCCCTGTAAGTACTCATATCTCTATATAATAAAAGCGATAAAAGGTATCGGAAATAGAACCCGGAGCTTTCTCCACCGGCAAGTTCATCGAGTCTGTATCGGTACAGAATGGTCTTTGCAAGAAGCCGACCGGTCCTATCTCTATGGGAGCCGTCAGGAGCAGGGTGCCGCCTTCTCTCGTCGCGTTCAGCAGGTTGCTCATGGCGGTTTTCGAGGTCGCCCACGTGCTCGAGGGTCTCGAAGCAGGTCACGAAATCGAATTTGCCGACATCCGACCGCTCGTTCAATTCGATGAATCCGAACTCGAACGATGGATATTTCTCTCTTGCTACCTCGAGATGCTCTGAATGGTCGAATCCATAGACTTTCGCGGGATTGAGCTCATCGGCGACGATATTCGTCAGAAAGCCCGTTCCGCAACCGAAGTCGGCGTAAGCGAGATCGCTTTTTCCCGCGAGCTCCTCCCGGCGTATGACAGAATGAATTTCCTTGAGCCGCTGCCTGTGAGGCCAGTTCTTCAGGGACCTGCCCCTGTATGTATGTGCGTGATCTTTCTTCATCGGTCGGGCCCGTCGCCGGGGTTCTCTTCCATATCTTTCCAGAATCCCTCCCTAAGTGTGATCGTCGAGCCCTTCCATTCTATATCGCCCCTGTCGCGAAGCCGGAGGATCAGTCTCGAGAGGGTCTCGGGGATAGTGCCGATGGCGGCCGCGATCTCCTTCTTGGGCATCTCGACCCTGCATTTCTCGACGGGGCCGCATTGCTCGTATAGAAAACGGAAGAAGCGCTGCTCCACGTCGTAGGCGGTAAGATAGTGGATCCTCTGCGTGAGGTACCGGAGTCTCCCGATGAGGGTCGAGATGAATTCGCGTCTGAAGGCCCGCTCCTCGAGCAGGGTCTGAAATGTCGATCCGGATAAGGCATAGACGACGGAGTATTTTATCGCAATGGCGCTGACGGGGTAGTCTCCCCCGCCGAACAGGGCGAACTCGGCGAATGCCTCGATGGGATTGACGAGCTTGACGGTGGTCTCCTGGCCGTCTGAGGAGAGTTTGTACAGTCTCACGCCGCCCTCGGCAAGGACGAACAGGTCTCTGCCCTCATCGCCTTCGAAGAAGAGATGCTCCCCGCGTGCGATCTCGAGCCTGCGGCTGCCTTCCGACAGCCTGGCCAGCGATTCCTCGCCCAGATCGCGGAAGAGAGCTGATTCCATCAATTTCTCGATTTCGTTCATAGTCAAGTCATACTGCATCATGAGTGATTCAATATCAATAGCCGAAATTATCGAAAATCTTTCCGGAATTGACTCCGGTCAAGGCGCCAATTCCCATTGGCGGTTAATATTCGCTTCCCGGTGACGCGCAGAAGAGATCTACGCGGGCCGGGTGGCCCCAGACAGTCAAAGGAGACCAGACCATGAACATGTTCTGCTACCAGTGCCAGGAAACGGCCGGAAACACGGGCTGCACTAAAGCAGGCGTCTGCGGCAAGGCGCCGGAGACCTCCGCGCTCCAGGATCTGCTTATCTTCGTCTCGAAAGGAGTATCGATTCCGGGTACGAGAACGGTAGAGAGAAGCGATGACTTTCTCGAGGCGGGAAGATTCCTGACGAGAGCGCTGTTTGCCACGATCACGAACAGCAACTTCGACGACAATCGTTTTATCGAGCTCATCGATGAAGGTCTTTCGCTGCGCGACAGGCTCATGGCCAGGTACGGCGGGGAACTCGAGGGCGACCTGCATGAATCGGTCAGCTGGACCCCCGGCGAAAACGAAGATCTTACGGCAAAGGGACTGAAAGTCGGCGTTCTCTCGACCGGGAACGAGGATGTGCGCTCCCTCAGGGAACTCGTCATATACGGGCTGAAGGGCATTGCAGCCTACGCCCACCATGCGCATGTCCTCGGTTACGAGGACGACGCCGTGTATTCGTTCATCATGAAGGCACTGACGGACACTACCCGGGACATCTCGGCGGACGAGCTCACCGCTCTCGTGCTCGAGACCGGCAAATGCGCCGTCGATGCGATGGCAGTTCTCGACAAGGCCAATACGGAGACCTACGGAAACCCGGAGATCTCCACGGTCAAGACCGGCGTGCGCGGCAATCCCGGCATACTGGTCTCCGGCCACGATCTAAAAGATATCGAGGAGCTCCTTGAGCAGACCGCCGGAACCGGTATCGATATCTACACACATGGCGAGATGCTTCCCGCACACTACTACCCCGCGCTCAAGAAGTACGATCACCTCGCCGGAAACTACGGCGGCGCATGGTACAAGCAGGGCAGCGAGTTCGGGTCGTTCAACGGCCCGATCCTCATGACGACCAACTGCATTACGCCGGTGAAGGACTCGTACAGGGACAGGATCTTCACTACCGGCATGGCGGGATACCCCGGCGTCAGGCACATTCCCGGCCGTCCGGAAGGCGGGAAGAAGGATTTCTCGGAAATCATCGAGATGGCGAAGAAATCCGCCGCTCCCGAGCAGATCGAGGACGGGCAGATCATCGGCGGGTTCGCGCACGCCCAGGTCGCCGCACTGGCCGGCGACATTGTCGAAGCGGTCAAGTCCGGGGCGATCAAGAAGTTCGTCGTCATGGCCGGATGCGACGGGAGGCAGAAGAAACGTTCCTATTTTACCGAGGTCGCAGAGAACCTCCCGAAAGACACAATCATCCTCACAGCCGGATGCGCGAAGTATCGCTACAACAAGCTCGATCTCGGAGACATCGGTGGTATCCCGAGAGTCCTCGACGCGGGGCAGTGCAACGATTCGTACTCGCTCGCCCTGACGGCTCTGAAGCTGAAAGAGGTTTTCGAGCTCGAGGATGTAAACGATCTGCCGCTGGCGTTCGACATCGCCTGGTATGAGCAGAAGGCAGTTACCGTACTGCTCGCGCTGCTTCACCTCGGATTCAAGAACATCAGGCTCGGCCCGACGCTGCCGGCGTTCCTCTCGCCGAACGTGGTCAACATCCTCGTCGAGAAGTTCGGCATCGCCCAGACGGGCGACGTCGACGAAGATATCGCATCGATGATGGGATTGACACCTGCCGGCTGATCCGAGTCGATCGGCGTTGATTGACCTTCCGGCCCGCCCCGCGTCAGCGGCGGCGGGCCTTCATTTCCTGCAGACCCCGCACTTTACACCGGCCCCGGAAACCTGTAGATTGATGATTATGAAGAAAATCAGGAATTTCAGCATAACGGCCCATATAGACCACGGAAAGTCGACGCTCGCCGACAGGATCATCCAGCTCGCCGGGCTGGTCACCGACCGCGAGTTCCACGACCAGATGCTCGATACGATGGATATTGAGCGAGAGCGAGGCATAACGATCAAGAGCCAGACTGTAGCCTTGCCGTACAGGAGCAAGGCGGGCGAGGATTACGTGCTGAACCTCATCGATACGCCGGGGCACGTCGACTTCACCTACGAGGTCTCCAGGGCACTCGCCTCGTGCGAGGGTGTCCTTCTGCTCGTCGATGCGAGCCAGGGAGTAGAGGCCCAGACGCTGGCCAATCTCTATCTTGCCCTCGAGCACGATCTCGAGATCATCCCCGTGATTAACAAGATCGACCTTCCATCGGCCGACGTGAATATGTCAAAGGAGCAGATTGAGATCGAACTGGGGCTCGATTCGGACGAAGTGATCCTCTGTTCCGCCAGGGACGGCACGGGGGTCGAAGATATTCTCGAGGCGATCATCGAGAAGATCCCCCCGCCGGGAGGGAGCGAGGACGATCCGTTCAGGGCTCTGATCTTCGACGCGCAGTACGATCCGTTCCGCGGGGCGATCATCCACTGCCGCGTGATGGATGGTTCGGTAAAGCCGGGCGACTCGATAAGATTCATGTCGCTGGGCACCGTCTACAAGGTCGAAGAGGTCGGGGTCTTCAAGTTGAAACACGTGAAGCAGAAACGGCTCGGTGCGGGAGAGGTCGGGTACATCATTGCCGGCGTCAAAACGGTAAGCGACACGAGGATCGGCGATACGATCGTCGGCGAGGGCGATACCACCTCGGATCCGCTGCCTGGATTCAAGGAAGTCAAGCCGGTCGTATTTTCCTCGATCTATCCCATGGACTCGAACGATTATAATGCCCTTTCCGACTCGCTCGAGCGGTACAAGCTGAACGACGCCTCGCTGATATACCAGAAGGATTCCTCCGCGGCGCTCGGTCACGGGTTCAGGTGCGGTTTTCTCGGGCTGCTGCATCTCGAGGTCTTCCAGGAGAGGCTCGAGCGGGAGTTTAACCAGTCGATCATCCTGACCGCTCCAAGCGTTCTGTACAAATTTGTCCTGGACGGCGGGAAAGAAGTGGCAGTCGACAATCCGGAGTACTATCCCGACCCGATGCATATCGAGAGCGCGCTCGAACCGTACATACGCGCCAGCATACTCTTTCCGGAGAAGTACATGGGCGCGGTGATGCAGCTCTGTCTCAATCGCCGTGGTGAGAAGTCGCATTTCAGTTACCCCGCGCCGGGCAGGATAGAGCTGTTGTTCGACATGCCGCTCGCCGAGGTCATCCACGATTTCTACGACAAGCTCAAGACGATCACCCAGGGATACGGATCGTTCGATTACGAGCTGATCGATTACAGAAAGAACAACCTCGTCAAGATCGACATCCTCGTCAACGGCGAGAGGGTCGACGCCCTTGCGATGATCGTGCACCGCGACAGGGCGAGGACGAGGACCAAGCAGGTCTGCGACAGGCTGAGGGACGAGATCCCGCGGCACATGTTCAAGATCGCCGTCCAGGGCGCCATCGGAGGAAAGATAATCGCGCGCTCGACGATGTCGGCCATGCGCAAGGACGTGCTTGCGAAGTGCTACGGCGGCGATGTGACCCGCAAGCGCAAGCTGCTCGAGAAGCAGGCGAAGGGAAAGAAGAGGATGAAGACGATCGGCAAGGTGTCGATTCCCCAGACTGCATTCGTCGCCGTACTGAAGACCAAGGAAGATTGATCCCCACAGCCGCCCCTCGTCCCGGTGGCGGTGGAAGCATGCCATGGAAGATCTTGCCTCTCCAGGAATCTACATCCATATCCCGTTCTGCAGGACGAAGTGTGCCTACTGCGATTTCTATTCCGTCACAGATCTTCACGGCTCGTCGTCATTACATGATATCACTGAGCGATTTTTTGGCGCTCTCGAAACCGAGGCCTCGATGTACGGGAACGATTTTCCCGGGCCGGCAGGCTCGTTCTACGTCGGCGGAGGCACGCCGTCGGCTGTCGATCCTGATCTCGTCTCGAAACTTCCCCGCATGATATCACGCACGCAGGGGCTCGAAGCGGGAGCGGAGATCACCATTGAGGTAAATCCCGACGATGTGACTCCGGCCGCGCTCGAGGTGTATGTCGAGGGAGGATTCAACCGGATAAGCATCGGCGTCCAGTCGTTCGACGACGCAGAGCTCGTTTTTCTCGGGAGAAGGCACGACGCTGCGGGGGCCGTGGCGGCGATAGAGGCGTCGATATCCTCGGGATTCGAAAGGGTCGGGATAGACCTGATGTTCGGGATGGCAGGACAGACACTCGAAGGATTGGGAAAAAGCCTCGAGAAGGCTCTCGAGTTCGAGCCGGAACATATATCGTGTTATCAGCTTACCGTGGAACCCGGCACACCGCTGGGGGAGAGGATGCGGGTCGGCGAAGAGGTCAGTCTGGGCGAGGAGATCGAGCGAGAGATGTTCCTCGAGACTTCAAGCGTGCTTACCGGTGGCGGCTACACCCACTACGAGGTCTCGAACTTCGCTCTTGGCGGGGAAAATTACTCGCGGCACAATATGCGCTACTGGCTCAGGAGGCCTTATCTCGGCCTCGGGCCTTCCGCGCACTCGTTCGATGGTCGCCTCAGGCGGTGGAACCACCGGTCCCTTGAACGATGGCTCTGCGCCGTTGAAAAGGGGGAGAAGCCGTCCGCCGGCGAGGAAGAGCTTTCCGGAGAGCAGATCAGGGCGGAGTGTCTCATGCTCGGATTCAGGACGCTGCTCGGCGTCGAGACAACGCTTCTGAAGGAGCATCCCGGCTGGGAGGAGATTCTCGAGGAGCTGCTGGACATCTCCCTCGTACGCATCGAAGGCGAGCGGGCGGTTCCGACCGTCGAGGGATTCCTCGTTGCCGATCAGCTTCCGCTGCTGTTCATGTAGGATCTGACTCTCGATTATTAGGTAGAACCAACATTGTTGTCTGTCATAGACTGCATCATAACGTAAAATCAGTTGATGCCTCCGGAATCAGTCAGCCGGTTAGGATCCTGCCGATTTTACGGGGAAGATTCCAATGCTGAAAATCGAACACAGACATGTATACGTCCTGGCCTTTCTCCTTCCAATCGTTATGCGGATCATTATCGGATTCTGGCCATGTGACGACGCTTTCATCACCTATCGATACGCGCAAAATCTCGCCACTCACGGGCAGTTCACGTTTAATCTGGGTACGAACGTCTTCGGGTGTACGACTCTGGGCTATGCACTGATGTTATCGGGGCTCAGCGTTCTGGGATTCTCGATCACGGCAGCCAGCGGGTTCCTGATTCTCCTGGGAGATATCGCCTCGACGCTTATGTTCACGCATCTCGCGCTGTCGGAATTCGAGAAGCCTGAGGCGGCTATCGGGGCGCTCCTTGTATGGCTCGTGCACCCCGTCGTTGCGTTAAACGGATCCAGCGGCATGGAAACATCGATCTTTCTGGCGGCGCTATTGGGTTTTGTTCTCGCATGTCAAAAGCAACGGATGGATATGGCCCTGGTCATAGTCGCCCTTACCGTCTGGATAAGGATCGATGGAATCGTGATCGGGCTGGTGTGGCTATGGGTGTGGCTTCGCTCTTCCGGGAGACGATTGCCGTTGAAAGGGCTCCTTGGCGCCGTTGTTATTCTGTCCGCCTATGCTGTTTTCTGCTGGTTCGTTTTCGGAAACCTTTTCCCACAGTCTGTAATCGCAAAGATGGAAACGGGGCATGCCCGTCTTTCGGGAAACATCCAAGTAGGCATTTCCTATATCGCAGCCATGGGAGGAATGATAAAGGTATGGTACTGGTATCTCTCCGCTCACATTCTCCTGTTCCCGGGCTTGCTGGTCAGTATGACGAGATTTCGCAAGATCAGTGTCGTCTCTCAGACTCTGATTATTGCCGGAGTATTGCACGCGCTTCCCTTCGTCGCCGCAGGGCGAACGTACTCGATGCTTTTCCCCTGGTATTATGTTCCTTTTCTGACGTTGACACTGATACCGTCCGTTCAGGGACTGGGCTACCTGTATGGATTCCTGCGGGAACGGGCGCATCGCTCAACCCGCATGATGCTGTTTCTTGTACTCGGGATATCGACGATTATTTTGTTGTCGACGGCGGGGCTGAGTCACAGCGGGGGATTGCTTGCGGAAGCGCTGGATAAACGGTTTTCTCTCAGCCTGCGGAGAATGTCCCTTCTTCTCGACGTGATCCGATACAGCGCCATGCTGCTCGCAACCCTGAGCTCTTTTGTCCTCGTGACGCTGGCTTTGCCCGGATCCTTCCGCTATAACCGGTTGAGGCAGACGATAGTATTCTCGATGATAATCTTGCTGACACTATTACCCCTTGTAAAAAACAGAGACCATCTGCTTAAGAAATACAAAAGGCGCGAGGCTTCCTACCTGAACGTCGGTGCCTGGGTATCAGCCAATCTCGGAAGAGAGGAGTGGATAGGCGCCAGGGAGATCGGTGCTGTTGGGTGGTCCGCCATTGACAATCCGGTCTTCGATGAAAAGGGGCTTGTGACTCCGGAGGCCATAGGTGCGACACGCATTGAATGGGTAAAGGAGTACCGCCCCGCCCTGATACTGGATCTGAGCAGCACGAAGAAACGTCTGATCACGGTCGACCCGGGGCTGACTGGGTATAAACGTTTTCTTTCGGATCACAACAGCGTTTTTGTCCGTGATGATGTCGTTCCATCGTGGGAAAAAGCGCCGCCGGATCTCTATTGAGGCCTGACTGTCCCAAGAGACACGTACTACCTCAGCAGGATCATCTTCTTCATAAATGCCTGTTCACCGGCGGTCATCCTGCAGAAATACACTCCCGATGAGACGGGCCTTCCCGCCGAATCGTTTCCGTTCCATACAGCCTCGTGCGTGCCCTCTCCGAGACGTTTGTCGACAAGAGCCCTGACAAGCGCGCCCCGCGTGTCGTATATGCGGAGCTGCACTGATCCGGGGCTGTCGAGGCCGAAACGTATCGTAGTCGAAGGATTGAAAGGATTGGGCCAGTTCTGCGACAGGAACGGCATTGCGGGAGTCGACTCGTAATCCGACGTGACGCTGGCGGCGTCACAAAGGATCCAGCCGTCGGGATCGAACTGGACGCCGGTGGCAAGTTCCGT
>JAUWMD010000105.1 GCA_030613345.1 Candidatus Krumholzibacteriota bacterium | reverse complement strand
CTGCTCGCCGGAGTACTCACCAGGTCCCTCGGCGGGGGCAAACCCGCGGTTCTGATCGCATCCCTCGCAGGATCCGCTACGATCCTCCTGGGAGGCACCCTGTACCTCTATCTTCTCAGCGGTCAGTCTCTGACGGGAGTGCTTGCGATGGCGGTCGTACCGTTCATCCTCGCTGATCTGGTCAAGACGGCGATCGCACTTCTTATTTCGGGCAGATAGATCAAACCGCCGGCATTGCCTACTCGAGGAGTACCATCTTTCTCGATATCATATCCTTGCCAGCCTGCAGTCTGTACAGGTATACACCAGACCGGACAGGGTTACCGCTGTTGTCCGTTCCCGACCAGGTAACCAGTTGTGTTCCGGCCGTCTGGTCACCGTCGAATATCCGGCACACTTCCCTTCCGGAAATATCGTATACGACAAGGGTTACGTGGCAATTAACCGGCAGGAAGTAACCGATCGATGTTGCCGGATTGAAGGGGTTCGGGTAATTCTGATAGAGCGACAGGTCGGAAGCATCAGGTGTGACCGGATCTGTTTCGAAAAGCAGAAACGAGTTTTCCTGTGTTTCGACCTCGACCCGGTATATGTAAGCCGTGCCGGGAAGACAGCTTGTGTCGAAATAACAGAAAGCAAACCCGTCGCGCTCGAGCCTTTCGGCAGGCAGTGAAATATACTTGCCGGTTCCGGACTCCGCCCTCATTACATTGAAACAGTCACCGGCATCGATTTTGGAAAGCCTCCATTCGACGGCAATTCCGGTTTCACGGGGTTCGGCGAAATAACTATGAAGCAGGGTGGCGACGTATTCGCCTTCCTCCGTTATCCGGCGGGCGAAGATATCGGGGTCGTTGAAGACCCGTTCGTCCTGCCAGGTTATGATGGCGCCGTCAGCGCCGTCGCTCGCGATTCGGGGCAAAAGCTGATACCCGTCCGCGGCACAGGCGGCGATACCGTTCAGATCCCATTGTACGTCACCCAGAGAGACGACCCGCTGGACGTAGATATCCTTGCCGACTCCGGAACGATTGTCTTCCCAGGCCAGGATGACGCTCTTGTCGGAGGCCGGCAGCATCGAAATATCATCGGCCGTGCCCGGGGCGACACAGATCGGGATCCCGTTGTCAGACCACTGCGGAATCCCGTCGCCATTTACACGCTGAGCGTAGCAATCGTAATTGCCGACCCGCAGGTCGATCCAGGCGACGATAGCTCCTCCATCGTAGGCGGGGCATATGCGGGCATATGCCTGCCAGATATCCTCAGCGCCGTCGTCGGTAAGCTGAACGCCGTTTGCGGTCCACATCACGTTTCCAAGCGAATCGACCCGCTGGACGTATATATCGTACCAGGACCTGTGATCGTACCACGTTATAATGGCTCCGCCGTATCCATCGGTGGTGATCTTCGGTTCGTACTGTTCTCCTGAGGCATTACATATGGCTATTCCGTTGATGACCCACTGGACTTCGCCGGTGGAGTTCACGCGCTGCGCGAATATTCCCCCACTCCCCCAGTCGATCCATGTGAATATGCCGCCGCCTGATCCGTCAGCCACTACCTGAGGCTGTTCGCGCATAAAGGAAATTCCCGTGCTGAGGGGAACGCCTCCCGCGCTCCATAGTACATTGCCATCCGCGTCTATCCGCTGGCAGTATATGTCGTCCCAGTTGCTGTTTATCCGTTCGTCCTCCCAGACAAGAAGTGCGCCGCCGAACCCGTCTCCACACATACCGTAGAGACGCTGGTTGGCGGCCTCCGTGCATACCGGCGCGCCGTTCGAGGTCCAGAGTGTAGTGCCGCCGGAACTTATTCTCTGCGCGTAGATATCCCTTACATTGCTGGCACGGGGATCCGTCCACGCGATGATCGTGCCTCCCGAGCCGTCGGAGCATATTCGAGGTCCAGTCTGATTATAGTCTGCGGTGCAGACAGCCAGGCCCTCGTCCGGCCATTGTCTCCTGCCCATCTCGTCAATACTCTGCGCATAGATGTCCCGGTAGTCGCGGGTGTCTTCCCAGGCTATGAAGGCTCCGCCCGAACCGTTGGAACATATGACGGGATATTCCTGTTCGCCGGGATATATGCATACGGGAGCTCCGTCCGTTGTCCATCCCGCAAACGAAGAAGTTATATAAATAGCCGAGACTATCGAAAGCGCAGCAAAAAAGATCTTCGAAGATCGGTACATGTCAAAACACTCCCCCGGAAGTGAAGCCGATTATATAGAATGAATCAGGGCTTGATTGTACATCAAAACCGATTCCGAAGAAATATTGTTATTGCAGGTATATCAGTTAATACAGGTCAGGGACGTGTTCGAGGTCTAGAAGAGGATTCCTCATTGACATATCCCCGGAACCGATTCAGGATGAGAATGCGTATGGATAAACCATCAAATCAGTGATCTATCTAATTCCTGGAATACGGACATATGGGTGAAGTCCAGAAAAGGCGTCTTTTCAGGGGGAAGCCTGTCATCAGGATGCACGCGATGGCAAAGCCCCTCGGGCCGGTCTGCAACCTCGACTGCGAGTACTGCTATTACCTCAGCAAGGAACAGCTTCTCTCGACCGACCGCCAGTGGCGCATGAGCGACGAGGTCCTCGAGTCGTTCATCCGCCAGTATATCGAGGGCCAGAACTACAAGGAGGTCGTCTTCTCATGGCAGGGAGGGGAACCGACGCTGCTGGGGCTCGACTTTTTCCGGAAGGTCGTCGAGCTGGAGAAGAAATACGCGCCCTCATGGATGTGCTGCGAGAACGACGTTCAGACAAACGGCACCCTGCTCGATGACGACTGGTGCGAGTTTCTCGCCGAAAACAACTTCCTGGTCGGCCTCAGTATCGACGGCCCGAAGGAGCTCCATGACCGCTATCGTACCTACAAGGACGGCCGCGGGAGCTTCGACGATGTTTTCCGGGCCTCGAAACTCCTCAGAAAGCACAATACCAGATTCGCCACTCTGAGCTGCGTAAACCGGGTCACCGGGCAACATCCGCTCGATGTCTACCGCTTTCTGCGCGACGAGGTCGGACCTGAGAGGATGCAGTTTATCCCGATCGCAGAGCCCAAGATATTCAGGGATACCGCCCCGCAGAGATGGTCCGATTTCCTCGTGCCCGACATGGACGATCCGCGGGCGAGGCCGGGCACTCCCAACTCGATCGTTGAGGACTGGTGCGTAGATCCCGACGACTACGGCGATTTCCTCATAGCGATTTTCGACGAGTGGCGTACGAAGGACATCGGCAGGCATTTCGTCACATTCTTCGAGTCGGCCGTCGCGCAGTGGATGGGGCTGATATCGCCGCTCTGCATATTCGGGCCGATATGCGGCAAGGGAGTCGCGATCGAGCACGACGGGAGCGTCTATTCGTGCGACCATTACGTCTACCCGGAATACAGGCTGGGCAATATCCGGAATGAACCGATCGACCGAATGATCTTCTCGGAGAGGCAGGAAGGCTTCGGCTATGCGAAGGATTCCTCGCTGCCGGGGCAGTGCCGCCGGTGCGATTACCTGTTCGCCTGCGCGGGGGAGTGCCCCAAGAACAGGTTCATCCGCACTCCCGAGGGCGAGAGGGGCCTGAACTATCTCTGCTCGGGCCTGAAGAGGTATTTCAGGCATATTGATCCGCATATCCAGCGGATAGTGCGCGAGATGGGTCACGAGCCTGTCGAGGGAGTCTCGCGATGAAGATAACGATATGCGATATCGAGGACCACAGGAGGCAGGCCCGCGTCGAGGTGGAGTGGGAGAGGGTACAGTCGGACTACGACGATCTCCTCTCCGAATACGCGAAGCTGCCCATTCCCGGATTCAGGACGGGAAAGGCTCCGAGGGCAAGGATCGAGAAGCATTACGAGCGCCCTCTGCTCGACGACGTCGGCGCCCGGTGCGTGCGTCGTGTCAGCAGGCAGGCCCTCGAGGGGGAGGGGATAACGACCACCGGTCCTGTCTCGATCACTGAGATGTCCATCGAGCGCGGCGAGCCGTTTTGTTTCACGGCGGAGTTCACCGAGCTTCCCGGGTTCGATCTTTCCGATTATGACTCGCTCACTCTGACATCGGATTCGGACGGAGGGATGCGCGACGAGATATCGATGCAGCTGCTCGAAAAGACTGCGATCGATATACCCGATGAGATGGTCAGGCAGGAACTGTCGTTCGATGGAGATGATCAATCGAGACCGGGAGACGAGGAGTGGAAAGCCGCCCTCAGCAGGGTGAAGCTGCTCCTGATCCTGGGCGAGATTGCCCGCAGGGACGGTATCGAGGTAGACGACAGGGATGTCGACGAACGGATCGAGCAGATAGCGCGGGCTCATGGGACGGATTCCTCCTCACTTAAAAAGCACCTGCTTCGCAACGGAGGCCTGTCGCGGATCTCGAGATTCATTCTCGCGGAGAGGACACTGGATTATCTGCTTGACATAAATGGCAAAAAGGAATGATTATGAACTACGTCATCAGCTAAAGGAGGAGCGATAGGGATAACGATCTATCAATGAAATTCGTTAATCCAGCAGTAAAGGACAGGAGGAAAGGATGAGAAGTTCGCCGAAGAATCTGAAGAGCGCCGGCACCTGGGCGATGGTGGGGGCTGTCCTCGCCACCGCTTCGGTTCTGGCGGCGTCACCGCAGAAGGTCAGGGCCGAGACCCCGCCCGCCGCGAAGAAGCCGAACATCCTCGTGATCTGGGGTGACGATATCGGCATAGGCAACATCAGCGCCTACACGAGGGGTCTGATGGGATATCAGACCCCGAACATCGACAGGGTCGCCAGAGAAGGCATGCTTTTTACCGACTACTACGCCGAGCAGAGCTGCACTGCGGGTCGCTCGTCGTTTATCACCGGCCAGAGTGTCTTCCGCACCGGCCTGAGCAAGGTCGGACTGCCCGGCGCGAAAGAAGGTCTCAGCGAAAAGGATCCGACCATAGCTGAATTGCTGAAACCGATGGGGTATGCCACGGGACAGTTCGGCAAGAACCATCTCGGCGACAGGGATGAGCATCTGCCGTCAAACCACGGCTTCGACGAGTTCTTCGGCAATCTCTACCATCTCAACGCGGAAGAAGAACCGGAAAACGAGGACTACCCGAAGAATCCCGAATTTCACGAGAAATTCGGCCCGCGGGGAGTCATCCACTCATTTGCCGGCGGCAAGATCGAGGATACAGGGCCGCTGACAAAGAAGCGCATGGAGACCGTGGACGATGAGACCGTCGCGGCGGCGATCGATTTTATCGAGCGTCAGCACAAGGACGGCAAGCCCTTCTTCGTCTGGTGGAACGGAACGCGAATGCACTTCCGCACGCACGTGAAATCCGAGCTTCGCGGGATATCGGGACAGGACGAGTACAGCGACGGCATGGTCGAACACGACATGCATGTCGGGCAGCTTCTCGACCTGCTGGATAAACTCGGCATCGCCGAGAACACCATTGTGATGTACGGCACAGACAACGGTCCGCATTACAACACCTGGCCCGATGCGGCCAGTACGCCGTTCCGGGGCGAGAAGAACACGAACTGGGAGGGCGGCTGGCGAGTGCCCGCCCTGGTACGCTGGCCCGGGCATATCGAGGCAGGCTCGGTCTGCAACGAGATCGTCAGCGGGATGGACTGGCTCCCCACATTCCTGGCCGCGGCAGGGAATCCCGACGTAAAGAAGGAACTGCTGAAGGGCAAGAAGGCGGGCGGCAAGAAATTCAAGGTCCATTTAGACGGATACAACATCCTGCCGCTTCTGACGGGAGAGGTAAAGGAGAGTCCCCGTCACGAGATCTTCTACTTCTCTGACGACGGTGACCTGACGGCGCTGCGATATAATGACTGGAAGGTCATCTTCATGGAGCAGCGTGTGGAGGCGACGTTCCAGTGCTGGGCGGAGCCCTTTGTTCCCCTTCGCGTCCCGCTGATATTCAACCTGCGACGCGATCCCTATGAGCGGTCCCAGAAGACCTCCAATACGTATTATGACTGGCTGCTCGACCGTGCCTACCTGTTTATTCCGGCACAGGCTTACGTGGGGAAATTCCTCGCGACATTCAAGGACTACCCGCCGCGCCAGAAGGCGGCGAGCTTCAGTCTCGACAAGGTGATGGAGAAGCTGGAGTCAGGTGGTACGCATTAATATGGCCGAAAGGCCCTGATGACAGATGACAGTCGGGGCGGATATCATGCCTGATGTTCGCCCCGCTTCGTTACGGCATTTCACATCTCGATAATAAGATGATCAAGGGGGATACGATGATCCGCACTATTTCCAGATTCAGCGCCGCATTCATAGTGGCGGCTTTTATACTGGTGGCGGGGTGTTCGGTCGATTCCGTCAGTCAGCAGGGAGACACTGGCGATCCTCTGCCATCGTGGAAGGACGGCGCGTCCAGACAGGCGATAGTCGATTTCGTGGATGCCGTGATAGACGAGTCCGGTACTGACTATGTAACGCCCACTGAGCGCGTCGCGGTATTCGATAACGACGGCACTCTCTGGTCGGAGAGCCCCGTCTATTTCCAGCTTTTCTTTGCCATCGACCGCGTCAAGGCACTTGCCCCGCAGCATCCTGAATGGGAGACGACACAGCCTTTCAAGGCCGTACTCGATGATGACATGGAAGCTCTGGCAGAGTCGGGGGAAAAGGGTCTGGTGCAGCTTGTCATGGCGACTCATGCCGGGAATACCACGACCGAATTCGAGGAGATCGTGAAGAAGTGGATCGCAACGGCGAGGCACTCCCGTTTCGACAGGCCGTACACCGACCTGGTCTTTCAGCCGATGCTCGAGCTTCTCTCTTACCTTCGTGCCAACGATTTCAAGGTCTTCATCGTCTCCGGGGGCGGCATCGAATTTATGAGGCCCTGGGTCGATGATGTATACGGTATACCTCCTGAGAATGTCATTGGAAGCAGCATAAAGACGGAGTTCGAGATGCATGGCGACACCCCGGTGCTTGTGAGGCTTCCCGAGCTTGATTTCATCGACGACAAGGAGGGAAAGCCGGTCGGGATACACAAATTCATAGGACGCAGGCCGATAGCTGCTTTCGGAAACTCGGACGGCGACCTGCAGATGCTTCAGTGGACCAGCGCAGGCGCAGGCAGGAGATTGATGGTCCTGGTCCATCATACAGATGCCGCGAGGGAATGGGCCTATGACAGGAAATCACATGTCGGCCGGCTGGACAAGGCGCTCGATGAGGCTGACGAGATGGGATGGACCGTTGTCGACATGAAAAAGGACTGGAAGTCGATATATCCGTTCGAACTCGAATAGACCGGATGGTCGAGCAGTTTCTTTTACTGATCATCATACGCAGATTGACGAACTGAACACTTCGCTGTAATACAGAATAATCGTTGAATCGCAGTAGGGTAACTCAACCTCCGCTGCGAGTACTGTTTCTATCTCGAGAAGGAAGCCATGTACCCGGACGGGGAGCCGACCCTGATGGGGATCGAGTTCTTCGAAAAGGCCCTGAAACTGGAGAAGAAATACGCGAAGGGCAAGCCGGTCAGGAACACCCTCCAGACGAACGGCACGCCGCTTGACGATGATTGGTGCCGGTTCCTGAAGAAAAACGACTTTCTCGTCGGCCTGAGCCTCGATGGGCCGGAGGAGCTCCACGACCGCTCCTGCCGCTCCACCACCACCCGCAACTTCCCCCACACACTCTCCCGGAAGCACAGAAGCCTCTTCAAAGAAAGAAGAGGGGGGTCATGATCGTCAGTGTACCGATAAGGGGAATCGATGACCCTGCGTGATTCTTCACCGCGGTGATCTCGATGCAGTATTTCTTCTGATCCAGCCCCTGTGCCTGCCTACAGCGGCGACGCCGCTCCAGCCGCCTTCCTCGCCAGCCCCAGCACGTCGATCTTCGCCGGATCGGTGATACCCGCAGCGAGTCGCTGATGAGCCCTCGACCAGGCGATCATCGTCACATTCGCCTTGCGGAGGGCCGCTTTGTACATCTTGGTCAGCTCGTCTAGTTCACGCTGCTGCTTCCAGTAGAGCTCGAGGTCCGGCATCATCTGTGCCCTGATGTCGTGCATGTTTTTAAGCAGATAGAGGAGCCGGTCCTCGATCGCGCGCATGTCCTTGGCGGTGGGTCTGGTTGTTGAGCTTATGACCTCTTTCAGCGATGGCTGCATGGCAAGAAGGGTATCAAGCGCCGCCTTTTCGCCCCTGCGATATCTGGCGATATACTCTATACTCATCACTGTGTGCAGCTGGTAGTCGCGCATTGTCCTGATGCCTTTCAGCAGCATCTTGTTATTTTCGAGTAATGCTTCCCTGATCGCATCGGCAGTCTCATCAACAGCAATGTTCGCGTCGTAGATGATCTCGGCGGTGGTTCGCGCGATCTCGTTGACG
>JAUWMD010000153.1 GCA_030613345.1 Candidatus Krumholzibacteriota bacterium | reverse complement strand
GGTCCCGGCATATGCGACCGCCTGATGCGGAACGATGGCTCCGATTTCTCTTGCGCGAGGGCCGGGGAGATGAAAGCAACGGACAGGCTTGTAAGAATCCTCTGCTCGATAGACGATCCTCGGACGATGAAGAAGTTCATGAAGGAGGTCTTCAGCCCATCCGAGATCGAGGATATCTCCAAGCGATGGAAGGTGATGGAGATGCTCAAGCGTGGCTTTCCCCAGCGCACGATCGCCTCGAAGCTCGGTGTCAGCCTCTGCAAGATCACCAGAGGATCAAAGGTGCTGAAGACAGGCGGATCGGTATCGAAACGTATCCTCGATGAGCAGACCGCGAAGCGCTGACAGGCGCCGATCTAATCCACATGCAGCCAGCACGCGGTATAGCGTCCGGGCGAGACTTCCCTGAGCTGCGGGGTTTCCGTACTGCAGTGGTCGAATGCCTTCGGGCACCTCGTATGGAACGCGCACCCCGCGGGTATGTCGACGGGACTCGGTACGTCTCCGCTTATCGCTACCCTCACCCTGTCACCCGGCTTCGCCGAGGGGATCGATGCGAGCAGTCCCTCTGTATACGGATGAAGGGGTAAGGAAAAAAGCTCCACCGCCGGGCCGGACTCGACGATCCGGCCGAGGTACATCACCGAGATACGGTCGCTCACATGCTCGACAATGCCGAGATCATGCGCGACGAAGAGATAGGTAAGTCCAAGATCGCTCTGGAGGTCAGCGAGGAGGTTGATTACCTGCGCCTGAACCGATACGTCCAGCGCAGAGACAGGCTCGTCGGCCACGATGATATCCGGTTCCACGGCAAGGGCCCGCGCTATCCCTATCCTCTGCCTCTGCCCTCCCGAGAACTCGTGCGGGTACCTCGAATACGCCGCCCGCGGAAGCCCGACCTTGTCGAGAAGCTCGACGACCCGCCTTTCCACACCGGCGCCCCTTGCCAGTTTGTGTATCTTTATACCCTCCGCAATCGTGCTGCCCGCCGTCAGCCTCGGGTTGAGGGAGGAGTACGGGTCCTGGAAGATCATCTGGATCTTCCTGCGCGCCCTGCGCAGCTCCCCGCCCCTGAGGGCGAGAAAATCGGTCCCGTCTATCTCGAGCGTCCCTGCAGTCGGCTCCTCGAGCCTGAGGAGCAGCCGTGCCAGCGTACTCTTGCCACAGCCCGATTCTCCGACCAGCCCGAGGGTCATTCCCTTTTTGAGCTCGATGTCGACGCCGTCGACCGCCCTGACAAACTGCCTGCCTCGCAGGAAATACCCTCCCTGGCTCCTGTAGTACTTCTTCAGCCCCTTCGCGGCGAGGATACTCATCCGCCGCCCCCCTCGCAGAGCCAGCACCTCGCCAGACGGCCGCCGGAGAGGTCGAAGAGCGGAGGTTCGGTGGCGCATTTTTCGAATCTAGCCCGGCACCGGTCGCTGAACCTGCACCCTTCGGGGAGATCGAACGGATCGGGTACGTTGCCGGGGATCATCGGCAATCTCTCGAGTCTCTGGCCGAGCCTCGGGAGCGAATCGATAAGCCCCTTCGTGTACGGGTGCGCCGGCGAATCGAAGAGCTCCACCACCGGCGATTCCTCGACCACTGCGCCGGCGTACATCACGACGACCCGGTTGGCTATCTGCGCGACGACGGCCAGATCGTGCGTGATGAGAAGGACCGCCATGTCCCTGCCGGCGCTCAACTCGGCAAGGAGCTCGATGATCTGGGCCTGGACCGAGACGTCGAGCGCCGTCGACGGCTCATCAGCGATAAGGAGCTTGGGCTGGCAGCTCAGCGCCATCGCGATCATCACCCTCTGCCTCATCCCCCCGCTCATCTGGTGGGGATAACTGCCGTATCGTTTCTCCGGATCGGGTATCCTGACGAGCCGGAGCATCTCGATCGCCTTTTTCTTAGACGCCCTGCGACCAAGCTTCTGGTGAAGTGCTACCGCCTCCCTTATCTGCTCTCCACAGGTGAAGACGGGATTGAGGCTGCTCAGCGGCTCCTGGAATATTATCGAAATCTCGTTGCCCCTGACCTTCCTCATCTCCTTCTCGCTCAGACCGAGGAGGTCCCTCCCCTCGAAGAGGATGCTCCCTCCCTCGATCCGTCCGGGGGGATCGGTCACCAGTCTCATTATCGAGAGGGCCGTAACGCTCTTGCCGCACCCCGACTCGCCGACCAGACCGACCGTCTCTCCGCGTCCGACCGTGAAGCCCACGCCGTCGACCGCCCTGGCCGTCCCGGCTTCTGTGCGGAACACCGTCCTCAGGTCCTCGATCTTCAGGAGCTCTTCCGGCATATTCCCTCTCTGCCCTCTATGTGAACTGCACCGGGTCAAACGAGTCTCTCAGGCCGTCGCCGAGGAGATTGTACGCGACCACTGTAACAACAATCGCCAGGCCGGGAAAGGTCGAAACCCACCAGGCGTCGAGCAGCACCTCGCGTCCCTCGTAGACCATCTGCCCCCAGCTCGGCGTCGGGGGCGGGACGCCGAGCCCGAGAAAACTCAGAGCCGCCTCGCCGAGTATGATCAGGCCTATCCTCAGCGTCGCCGAAACGATTATCACGGTGAGAGCATTGGGTATGAGGTGACGAAGGACGATACGCCCGCTCCCCGCTCCGAGCGCCTCGGCCGCGCTGACGAACTCCCTGCTTTTGAGCGACAGGATCTGCCCGCGCACCAGGCGGGCCGTGCCCATCCATCCCGTCGCGCCGAGCAGGATCGTGACGAGCAGGAGGCTCCTCGAGAAAAGGGCTATGCACGTCAGCAGCAGGAAGAGCCTCGGGATCGACATCAGCGCGTCGACCATCCTCATCATCACGGCGTCGACGATCCCGCCGGTATACCCTGCGACCGCTCCTACGATCGAACCGAGGACGACGGATATTGTAACGGCAAGGAAGCTCACCGTCAGCGAGATCCTCGAACCGTAGAGCATCCTCGTCATGACGTCGCGCCCGAACTTGTCGGTGCCGAGGAGATGCTCCCTCGACGGCGGCTGGTGCCTCATCTCCGGCAGGTCGCCGTGGGAGACGGGATCGTAAGGAGTCAGCACGGGGGCCAGTATCGCGACGAGATAGAGCGCAAGGATCGTGGCCGCACCGGCCATCGCCCGCGGGTTCTTCCGGAACCTCGCCCATCCGGCCGACCAGAAAAAACTGCCACCGCTCATCGCTCCCCCCCCTCTCCGGAATATGCGATCCTCGGATCGAGGAGCGCATAGCCGAGATCGGCGAGGAGATTTCCCAGTATGACCATCACCGAGACGATGAAGTTGATGGCCAGGACTACGGGGTAATCCCTCGTGAATATCGACTCTACCATCAACGATCCCATCCCGGGCCACGAGAATATCTTCTCCGTCACGACAGAGCCGCCGAGCAGGAACGGAATACTCAGACCGACGATCGTCATGATCGGTATCGCCGCGTTCCGGAAGGCGTGCTTCATCAGCACCGCACCCTCGGAGAGACCCTTGGCCCGCGCGGTCCGGACATAGTCACACCGCAGCTCGTCGAGCATGCTGCCCCTCATATAGCGGGCCATGCCCGCTGCCGACGCCACTCCGAGCACGAACGCCGGCAGGACGAGGTGTGCCGCCCTGTTGCGGAAGAGCTCCAGGGCGCCGAGGCTTGCGGCATCGATCGACTGCATGTGGGAAGACGGCAGCCAGCCGAGCTTCAGTGAAAAGAGCATTATCAGCATCAGGGCCAGCCAGAATGACGGGATCGAATATACGATGAGGGCGGCGAGCGTGCCGACGCGGTCGAAGAGAGAGTTCTTCCTCGCCGCGGAGGTGACCCCGAGGGCCACGCCGAGGATTATGTATACGGCAAGCGCCACGACGGTCAGACGCAACGTGTTGGGAACGGCCCTGGCGAGAAGCTCGGAGACGGGGCGGTTGTACCTCAGGCTGATACCGAAATTCCCCCGGGCAAAGTTCGAGATCCACCTCGCATACTGTTCCGGCACGCTGCGGTCGAGGCCAAACTGTCTGCGCATCATCTCGACCGTCTCCGGGTCCATCTCCGGATCGTCGTACCTCGCCATGGGATCGCCCGGCGCGAGATGCAGGAGGAAGAACGTGATGGTCAGGACGAGCCAGACGAGGAGGATAGACTGCCCGAGCCTGCCCGCGAAGTACCTCGCCATCACCGTTCCGCCTTTCCGGCGAAGAATTCGGCAGCCTTCTCCGCCGCCGTACCTTCTATCGCGGCCAGATCTGTTTTGGAAAGGGCAAGTTCCTCCGGCTCGCCGCCAAACCTCTCGCCGAATCGATTAACTATGTGGCCGCGCAGCTCCCCTTCCTTTCCGGGATCCCCCGTCTCGGTCTCGACTGTCGTGATTATCCCGGCAAGTCCCCTCCATTCGCCGCGCAGGTAGTGTTCTATTCCCTCGGAGCCGCCGCGGAGCAGTATCGATCCGTGCTGTATGAACGCCCGGCCCGTCCTCCTCTGCGCGCTCCCGGAGATCTTCTTTCCTCCGGCCGTTATCTCGTGTCTGCTCGTCGAGACGAGGCAGGGCGACGACATCGCACTCTCACCGCTTCCGTGCCTGGCTCCCCCTGTCTCCGCCGTAACACCGGCGCAGCGGAGCGCCGAGACGATCACCCCGGCTATGGCAAGGAATGTGTCGGCAAGCCCCTTACCGAACGGCGGGCCGAGTGGCGCGGTCACCGAATAGGTCAGCTCCCCGTCGTGCAGTAGAGCCCTTCCACCCGTTATCCTCCTGACGACGTCGAGCCTGTCGGCCGCGGCCGCCGCCATGTCTATCGCGCGTTCCGCATCCTGGTGGTAACCGATCGTGATCGCCGGCGGGCGAAAAGAATAAAGGCGGAGCACCGGGGCCCCGCCTTCGTTTTCGGCTCTTTTCAGCAGAAACTCGTCGACGGCCATGTTCCACGCGCCGCTCGCCGGCTCATCGTCGATCAGAAGCCATCCCGCCATCAGTCCTCCCCGGGCATGCATTCCCCGCCGGGCCAGCAGAGCTCCGGGCTTCGGGCCGCGGATGCCTCGTCGAGACGCCTCACCGGCGTCGTCACCGGTGCCTCGTGGAGGATCTCCGGATTCTCTTCGGCTTCTTTCGCTATTACAGCCATCACATCGGCAAAATGGTCGAGGGACTCCTTCTTTTCCGTCTCGACGGGCTCGATCATGAGAGCCTCCTCGACGATCAGGGGAAAGTAGACCGTCGGAGCGTGAAGGCCGTAGTCGAGGAGGCGCTTGGCAACATCGACCGTCTTCACCCCGAACTTCTTGAGGTTCCTTCCCGACGCGACGAACTCGTGCATGCACCGGCCGGGATACTTTATATCGTAATCGACCGCGACCTTCTTCATCAGGTAATTGGCGTTTATGATCGAGTTCTCAGAGACCTCCCTGAGGCCCTCGCCGCCGAGCGCCTTGATGTAGGCATATGCCTTGACGAGGACGTTGAAGTTGCCGAACCACGGGTGGACCCTGCCTATCGACTCCTCGATATCCTCTTTCAGGAAGAACCGGCCGTTCTCCTTTACGATCCTCGGCACCGGAAGCAGCCCGGCGAGATGCTCGCGCACCCCGCCCGGCCCCGACCCGGGGCCGCCGCCGCCGGGCGGGGTGGAGCATGTCTTGTGAAGGTTCACATGCATGATGTCGACGCCTATCGAGCCCGGCCTGACGATCCCCAACAGGGCGTTCATGTTCGCGCCATCCATGTAGACGAGGGCACCGGCGTCGTGGACGATCCTGATTATCCTCTCGATGTCCTTCTCGAACAGTCCGAGTGTGTTGGGCAGCGTCAGCATGAGGACCGCCGTGTCGCCGCCCGACTCTCTCTCGAGCACATCGGGATCGATGAGCCCCGCATCGTTTGACGGGATCGTCTTCGGCGTGAACCCGCAGATGACTACGCTCGCCGGGTTGGTACCGTGCGCCGAATCGGGAACGAGGACGATCTTCCTCTTCTCTCCCCTGCGGCGGAACCAGTTCCTCGCGATCATCATCCCGGTCAGCTCTCCGTGGGCGCCGGCAACAGGCTGCAGGCTGAACGCGTTCATCCCGCAGATCTCGCAGAGGTCCGATTCGAGCTCGCAGATCAGTTCGAGCGCGCCCTGCACATCCTCCTCCAGCTGGAGGGGATGGAGCCCGGTGAACCCGTCGAGCCGGGCCACTTCCTCGTTGATCACGGGATTGTACTTCATCGTGCAGCTGCCGAGGGGATACATCCCCTTGTCTATGTGATAGTTCATCGAGGCAAGCTCGACGTAGTGCCTGATAAGGTCCTGCTCGCCTATACGGGGCAGTCCGATCTCTCCGACGCGCGGGTGCGCGAAACCGAGATCCTCGACGGGGCAGTCGTTCGCCGGTATGAAGCTTCCGCTCTTTCCGGCCGTGCCTTTCTCGAATATCGTCGTGCTCATGCCGCACCCCCCTTCCCCACCGCCAGGTCGCGGAGCAGCTCGAGGTCCTCCCTCGTGCGCTTCTCGGTCACCGCCA
>JAUWMD010000254.1 GCA_030613345.1 Candidatus Krumholzibacteriota bacterium | reverse complement strand
CGCGGCCGGCTTGAGGATCCTGGGGAACGAGTCGAATATCGCCGAGAGCCTGTCGGGCTCGTGATGGATAAGGTCGATGCAGCAGATCGCGTCGAAGGCTTCGTCGCGGAAGGGGAGGGCCTGAACGGCTCCAGCGACGTTGAGCGCCGAGCCGTGATCGTCGCGCAGTTTCTCGAGCAGGGGGCAGATCAGGTCGAAAGCCACAATGACATTGTCGGCAGCCAGTTCGAGAAACTCCCTGTCGAAGCCGCAGCCGATGTTGACGACCGTCTTTCCCGTCCCGAGCCTCGCCCGCACGAGATCCCAATATTCGATCTTGGAGAGAGCCCACTGCTGTTCCGAAAGGGTGCCCTTCTCAGAGGCCGGCTTCTCGGCCATTATCTCGCCCAGCTTCTCTTCTTCGGCGAGATGCTCGAGGTCGATCCCCTCGGGCATCAGCACGGGGATACCTCCATGCACCTCGTACAAGCTGCCGCACGAGAAGCAGGTAAGGCTGTACTCACCGGTGCCGAGCTCCCCGCCACACCTCGGGCAGGCGAGAAGGTCGAGCAGCCTGTCTTCTATCATCGGCGTCTACCTTTCATAGTTCCATTATAGACGATGGAGCGCATTCTTGACAGCGGCTTTCGCCCGTGATAGCGTTCGGAGTTCGAGAGGAGTCCGGCCGACAGGCCGGTTCTCGTTCTCGGCCCGCTTTGCGCAATCAGGTTATTTTTCATCGGAGGCTCACGAGATGGATATTAAAGCGATTCAGGACGCCCTGAAGGATAAGGGGATCGACGGCTGGCTGCTGTACGACTTCCACAACCGCGATCACCTCGCGTACAGGATCCTCGATATGGATTTCGAGAAGATGACGTCTCGCCGGTGGTTCTACTTCATACCGGTCGTCGGCGAGCCAGTGAGGCTCTGCCACCGCGTCGAGCCGTCCAAGCTCGATTCCCTGCCCGGCGAGAAGGTCTTCTACCATCCCTGGGAAGAGCTCCACACCAGGCTCAAGGAGATACTCGGCGAGCCGAAGTCGATTGCGATGCAGTACTCCCCGCTCTGCAACATCCCCTACACGTCGATCGTCGACGGGGGGACGATCGAGCTTATCCGGTCCTTCGGCCATGAAGTCGTGTCCTCGGCCGACCTGGTGCAGCTGTTCGAGGCGATAATCGATGAGAAGGGATACGAGAGCCACCTCAAGGCGTGCGAGATAATCCAGCACATCAAGAACGAGGCGTTCGCCGAGATCGGCAAGGCGCTGAGCGAGGGGAGCAAGCTGACCGAGCACGACGTGGCGCAGTTCATCCTGCGGCGCTTCGAGGAGGACGGCATCGATCCCGGTCACGACATACCGATCGTCGGGATCAACGATCACCCCGCCAATCCGCACTTCGAGCCGACATCCGAAGGCTCGTACGAGTTCAAGAAGGGCGACATGGTCCTGATCGATCTCTGGGGCAAGCTGAAGGAGCCCGGCTCGATCTACTACGACATCACGTGGTGCGGCTATATCGGAGACGATCCGCCGGAGAAGTACCTGGAGATCTTCCATGCCGTGCGCGACGCCCGCATCGAGGCGGTCAACTTCGTGCGCAAGTGCTTTGCCGAGGGCAGGCCGGTATACGGCTGGGAGGTCGACGATGCGTGCAGGAACGTTGTGAAGGATGCAGGCTACGGTGACTACTTCATCCACCGCACGGGCCACTCGATCGGCGAGGAGGTCCACGGCAACGGCGTGAACATCGACAACCTCGAGACGAAGGACGAGCGCCAGCTCGTTCCCGGCATCTGTTTCTCGATAGAGCCGGGCATCTACCTCGAGGGCGAGATGGCCGCACGGAGCGAGATCGACTGCTTTATCACGCTCGGCGGCGAGGTCGTCGTCGCCGGCGAGGAACAGATGGAACTGATCAGGATACACGCTGACTGACGGTCTTGGAGCTCTGCATGTCGATAGCGGAAAACTACAGACGGGTGAAGGAGAGGGTCGCGGAGGCGGCCGTGAAGGCGGGCCGCGATCCGTCGGGGATCACGATCGTGGCCGTGACCAAGACCCACACCGCGGAGACGGTCGAGGAAGCTCTGGCCGCCGGCGTGATCGACGTCGGCGAAAACCGCGTCCAGGAATTCCTCTCGAAGGAACCCGGCGTGACATCTCCCTGCCGCTGGCACCTGATCGGCCACCTGCAGACGAACAAGGTCAACAAGGTCGTCGGGAAGTTCTCGATGATTCATTCGGTCGACTCGCTGAAGCTCGCGGAGAAACTGAGCGGTGCCGGCGAGCGAGATGGGATCACGACCGACATCCTCCTCGAGGTCAACACGAGCGGCGAGGAGTCGAAGTTCGGCCTTGAAACTGACAGGGCGCTCGAGCTCTGCACGGAGATCGCGAGGCTGCCGGCCCTGAATCTCAGGGGCCTGATGACTGTCGGCCCGTGGGTCGACGACACGGCTCTCCTCTCGAAGGCGTTCGGTTCGCTCAGGCGCCTGGGCGAAAAGATAGAGGAAAAGGGTATAAACGGCATCTCGATGGAGCACCTCTCGATGGGGATGACCGACGATTTCGAGATCGCCATCGCCGAGGGCTCGACGATCGTGAGGCTCGGGAGGGTCATATTCGGTGCCAGACGCGTGTGACAGAAAACCGGCCATAATGTCAACTGGATGGCCGGGCGAGGTCCGGCCCCGGCACTGACAGGTCGTTCCGCTGCGCTGATAAGGTATTATAAAGAGGCATGTTATGGGATATTTCACCACAGACACTGTTGGTCTGATACTTGCTTTTCTCAACACATTGACATTTCTGTTGCTGCTGTATCTGTTTATGCAGCTCGTCGGAGTGCCGGACAGCAGGGTCTTCAAGGCACTCGATCGCATCTTCTCACCGGTCCTCGCGCCGGTCCGGCGGCTGCTCGATAGATGGAGATTCGACGCGTCGCCGCTCATTCTTGCGGCGGTCCTCCAGCTGATCGTGCTGGCGGTGAGGAAAAACTGGCTTTGAATCGGCGGCAGCGGCATGGTAAAGATTCGGAAACGAATGAATAAGCCCGGGGAGGCAGCGGACCGACGGGCGGGAACACGAAGTCCGGCCCCGGTCCGGCAAGAGGAGGCAGACAAATGAGGATTACACCTCTCGATATCCGGAAGCAGGAATTCCGCAAGACCATGCGCGGACTCGACTCCGACGAGGTCTACGCGTTTCTCGGCACCGTTGCCGACGAGTACGAGGCGGTTCTCTCGGATAACAAGAGACTGAGGGAGCATATCGTCCAGCTCGAAGAGCGCCTCAAGGAGTTCAAGAGCATGGAGACCAACCTTCGCAACACCCTGATGACAGCCGAGAAGATCACGGCCGAGGCTAAGGAGAACGCCCGCAGGGAGGCTGATCTCATCGTCCGCGGCGCCGAGGTCGAAGCGGCCCAGTCGGCCGAGGCGATACGCGCCCATACCAGGCAGCTCCGCAGGGAGATCCTCGAGCTCAAGAAGCACAAGGACAACTACGTCACCAGGCTGAGGACTCTTCTGGACAGCCACAGGAACGTCATCGAGGGCTTCGAGGATGACTTCGCCGACGTAGACCGCGAGATAGAGGCGATCGGCAGGAAGGTGGAGAAAGAAGTTAAGACGTCTCCTCCCGCTTCCCGCATGAGCAGAGAGAGAATAGAGGAAGATTTCGCGCACAAGGAGCCCGAAGACAAGGTCACCTGGGGGGATGACCAGTCGACAGAGGACATCGAGAGGCCGAAGGTGCCGAGGCC
>JAUWMD010000112.1 GCA_030613345.1 Candidatus Krumholzibacteriota bacterium | reverse complement strand
GCCCTCTCTCATTTTCAGGAGAGGGCGTTTTTCAAGATCCCCGAGATCCTTCCCAACCTGTCAGATCACAACGGTTTATAAATATCAATAGTAATAGTTCCATGGCATGCTCCTTGCGCTCCCGTTTTCTTGCCGGGGTTGGCGCTTCCATGACTGAAGCAAGAAGTGAACACCCTAGCTCTAGTGATGTTAAACCTGCTCCGGATTCTGCTTCCTTGTCTGTGCACTACGCGAGCGGGACGGGAGCCCGCCCCGGCTTTTTCAAGGAGTGGCTCAAGATGGCGATCTACAATTATGCTGGCGGAGAAGTAAATATTAAGATCGTATATTACGGTCCCGGACTCAGCGGGAAGACGACGAACCTCGAATATATGTATTCGAAGCTCCCGCGGGAGAACAAGGGCAAGATGATTTCGATGAAGACGAGGACCGACAGGACGCTCTTCTTCGATTTCCTTCCGATAGAGGTCGGAGAACTGAGCGGTCTCAAGGTAAGGTTCCTGCTCTACACCGTTCCAGGACAGGTCTACTACAACGCGCCGAGAAAACTTGTGCTCAAGGGCGTGGACGCCCTCGTGTTCGTGGCGGATTCGTCTCCCGACAGGCTCGACGACGACAGAGAGAGCCTCAACAACCTCGAAGAGAACCTCAACGAGATCGGAATGTCGCTCTCCGGTACTCCCTGGGTGGTGCAGTACAACAAGAGGGACATCCCGGGATCGATGAAGAAAAAGATGCTCGACAAGGAGCTCAATACCTGGAAAGTCCCGTCGTTCGAGGCGGTCGCAACGGAGGGCAAGGGCGTGTACGAGACCTTCGAGGGGATCGCGAAACTTGTATTCAAGAGGCTCAGGCATGAGCTCAACGACAAGAAGGCCGGAAAAAACGGCAGTACGGGCAGCAAACGCGGCGGTGGACCGGTCGACGTAGAGGTCGTCGCGCAGGGCGCTGCAATGGGAATTAACTCAGAGGCAGGCGAGAGCAAGACTTCAGGTTACGCAGAGGAGAGAGAAGAGGAGCACGAGTCTGTCTCTGAGTTTGTAGATCATGTGCTGACCGAAGACGAGGCTTCGGCCGAATCGGTCAAAGACCTCGGAATGGAGAGGGAAGGGTACGAGGAATACGGGCACATGGTCGAGCTCGGAGACAACGGCAACGGATCGGCCGGGGAAGAGGCCGGGCGTGAAGTGAGCGTTGCGGTGGCGGAGAAGGAAGAAACCGAGGAGAAAAAGGAAGAAGAGTTCATAAACGATCCACTCGTGAAGTTTGACGAGGAAAAGCCCGAGACGGCCGGGGACGCTGAGCCCAGTCCCGCCGAGGAGGCCGAGGAACGCCCCGCCAAGATGGTAACAGTCCCTGTCGAGCTCACCGAGGAGGAGATACGCAACGAGGTCCCGGTCAAGATCATACTCGACATCAAGATCCATTCGGGCTGACCGGCTCCGCAAACGACGGAACAAAAGAACTTGACCGTTGTACAAATTATAACGATGATATAACCGGGGTTCGGCTGAATCGCGGTTTTTTATACGGGGGAGCCGATGGCAAAGATCCTCATAGTAGACGACGAGATCAACGTCAGGAAGCTCTACAGTGAAGAGCTCGAGGGAGAGGGTTATGATACCGTTTTGGCCGGGACGGTCGCCGAGGCGATCGAATCGGTCGAGAAGGAATCGCCGGACCTGATGATCCTCGACATGAAGCTCGGCGACGAGAGCGGGCTCGACGCGCTGATAGAGATCGCCGAGAGGCGCAAGGACCTTCCCGTAATAATCAATTCGGCATATTCGGTCTACAAGGACAACTTCCAGACGTGGGCGGCCGATGCCTACATCGTCAAGTCCGTCGATCTCACTCCGCTGAAGGAGAAGATCAGGGAGCTCCTAGGCAGCTCGTGTCAGTGAGTCGCGCGATGAAGATATCCGTCATCATATCGACCATGATCGCACTGGCGCTCGTTTCCTTTCCGGCCGGCGCGCAGCAGACGACTACTACCACTCCCGAAGAGCACAGCGTCTTCAGCGACTACCTCAACCCGGTGACATCGGAGACGGGTTTCCTGAGGATCCCCGGTCTCGGATTTCACAGCTCGGTAGGATTCTCCTACGCGTCGTCGAAAGGTTTCGGCGATATCGGCATGGGTTACTACATGGGACATTTCAATTACCGGCTGGGCAGCTCCGTCACGCTGAACTGGGATGTCGGCGTGGGTTCGTACATGACCGGCGGCGACGGGATGAACGACTACCAGGTATTCATTCCGAACTTCAATCTGACGTGGCGGCCAAGCGATAATGTGATGGTAAGGCTGCAGTATATGCAGGGCAGCTACCTCAATCCGTATTATTACCGGCGCGGATTCGGATTCTGATCCGCCGCCCTCCCGACTTGCCTCTCCAGAGAAATACTCTCTCCCGGCTGCAGGAGCACGGCCTGCTCGCTGATCATATCCTTGATATCGTTGTAGCCCCGCGGGCTCTTCAGAGGACCGAAGAGGATGTAGTCGTAGGCGCCGAAATGGACCGGGATGACCGTCTTCGCCCTCGTTGCCCAGACCGCCCTGACCGCGTTCTCGCCCGAGAGGTGCGGTGTGAAGTTGAGGATCGCGATCTCCGGCTGCCAGGCGGCGCCTATCTCGATCATGCCCTCGAAATATTCTGTGTCGCCGCTGTAGTAGACATTACCATACGGTGTTGTGATCACGAATCCGATCGCGTCGACGGCCGAGCCCTTTCTCAGGGCAAATCTCTTGCCGGGATGCTCTGCCGCGACGGCTACGACCTTTCCATATCGATATTCGTAAGTATCGCCGGGACGCATTATCGTGAATTCCCTTCCACTCTCTTCGAGATAGCCCGCGACTGTCCACGGACAGAGCACTATCGCCGAATCGGGGAAGATAGCGATCGATTCGGGGTCGAGATGGTCCATGTGCGCGTGAGATACGAGTATCAGCCGCGTGCCTGCCCTCGACTGCGCCGGGGGTATGGGAATCTTCCTCCGGCGGAAGAGATACCTGCCGGTGAACACGGGATCGGTGACGATCCCGAATCCGTCGACGTCGATGTAGCAGCAGGCGTGTCCCCAGAAGGTAACGTGGTTGCCGGGAGGAGGGGGGAAGAGGTCGCCGTCCTCCTTCGGGGCGGACAACGGTGCCGACAGCGGGATCAGCAGGCAGAAGGCAACGCAGAGAAACGCCACCGGGCGGGAGAAATCTGCTGCTCTGATTCCTGGAAGATGTCGATTTCGCACAGTATCATTCACATCAGTCGAGGGCCCAGGTGAAGTAGACCTGGAGCTGGGGATTTCTCGCGTAGACATCGTCATACTCCCTGTAATAGCGCTTTGACCAGAAGGCGAGGTAATCGACGCCGAACTTGAACCAGTCGCGCAGGGGGAACTCCGTCGAGACGTAGAAGAAATGATCGAGGTGGTCGGCGACAGTGCCGTTGATCGAATGGATCCACGAGCCCCTGTAGATCGTCCTCAGAACGGCCATATCTCCCGCCATGAGGGAGTATGAGAGCCTCGCCCCGGCGCCGGGCCCGTAGTCATACTCTCTGCCCGAGAGATTGAAATAGTCGGATTTGGACGCCCCGAAGATGATCCCCTCGAGGTAGAACTCGATCTCCGATTCGAACCTCTTTCCCTGTCCGAACCGCGAGAGGTACGACGCGGAGAGACTCTGCCCGCCGTAATTGGTAGCCTCGTTGTCGTAGTATGTGAAGTGCATGTTGGCGTTCAGCTGGTTCGTCTTCGTCTCCGAGCCGCCCATATCCCAGCCGTGGAGTATCGCGTTGATATTGAAGAGGCCGAGCCCGTGCGGCTTGTTGTTGAAATTGAGCTGAACATGGAAATCGAAGTAGTCGAACGGTTTTCCGCCGACCGTTCCGAGTCTGGTGCCGTAGTACATGTTCGACGAGATGAACATCTTCGTGTTCGCCGCGTTCCACAGATTCTCATCCCCCAGGACCCTGAGACCGAGGTTGAAGCGACCTCCAAAGTAATCCGGTTTGCGTCCGGGCGCGTTCTCGTGGACCGCGAACGCCTCGCCGGTGATGAGCCTGTTCACGCCGCGCATCGGGTTGATGAAGAAGCCGCCGAGCTCGCGCCACTTCCTTCCCGAGCCCCTCGCCTCGTTGTCGATTACGAGATCCGACAGTCGCCAGAGAGACTCGCCGACCATTATCCCTCCGACGGATGTGGTGACCCAGTCGTTGTACGACGGATGGTGCGCTTCGCCGGTATATTCCCACAGCCACGCACCGGCGAAGGAGAATGCCGATGACTGGTAGAAATCGTATCCGTTCGATCTGGCCGCATTGAAGTACAACGCGCCCTGGTACGGGTGGCGGATGTTGTTCGCGCTGAAACTGTTATCATCCCACTCCATCCCCGCCTCGAGATTCTCCCTGATCGTCTCCCACGATACCTTGAAGCCGTCCCCGTCCGGTTCCATTATATAGCGCCCGAAGGCGGTCATAACGAGGTTGAATCCGACTACCTCGAGTGAGCTGCGAAGGAACCTGTGATTGAGATGGAAATCCCCGGGTGTCTTCAGCAGGGTGTCGGGCTCTTCAGCACCGGGCGCCGAAGTAGCAGGCACGGTGAATATAAGCAGGAGGGCGATTGCCGTCTGCAGTATCCTGATGCGTGTTACTGATTTCATGGCGGTAATCATAGTGTCATCGCAATCTATTGTAAAGACAGAATCGAACAGGTGCTGTTTTTTACAGTTTCATTTCATATTGCTTGCATCATCCGCTGCGGTCGGACTAATATACGCACATGAAACGCTTTTTCATCACCATGATCGCACTCATCGTTATGCTTGTCGCCGGCGGCGGGAGCGCCGATGCGCTGAAATACCGGGAACGCCCGCACTGGATGGCCAGTGTGGGGATCGGCATCGGCAAGGGCACGTTCGACGATATCGACGATACGCGGAGGATACACCCCTCCGGAGCCGTCCCGCAGATACGGTTCGGACGGATGCTCGGCAGGCATTTCATGCTGAGCCTCAACTACCAGGGCTGGATCGTCGAGTTCGACCGGTACGGCGACGCCGTGCTCGAGGACGCCAAGATCCGAAGGTCGCTCCAGGATCTCACCCTAGGGCTGACCTGGTTCCCCGGGAATCCGGAGGGGCCCTGGGGAGGGCTCTATATTCGGGCCGGCGGCGGCCCGGGCTGGGCGGGTACGGCGATCATCCCGGTTGAAGAGGGCGGGAAGCAGGAGCACGGAGAGAGGCATGACGACTGGGGGACAGCTTACTTCGCCGAGATCGGATACGAGTTCTGGATATCGGACAACGCGACAATCGGATTGATCACGAGCTACAACTATTTCGATCTCGACGGCGACATCGTCAAGACCGCCTGGGTCTCTTCGGCCAACCTCACTCTCTCGCTCTATTTCTGATTATCAGCACGCACGGCCGGCCGCCAGCCGCAAATTTCCGTAAAATATTGTCCCGATGATCATTTCGCAGTCATCCCGACAATGTTATGGGGCCGAATCCGTGGCTCGGAAGCGGTTACTCCACCCAGAT
The DNA here is from genome assembly GCA_030613345.1 of Candidatus Krumholzibacteriota bacterium. Classification (GTDB taxonomy): domain Bacteria; phylum Krumholzibacteriota; class Krumholzibacteriia; order Krumholzibacteriales; family Krumholzibacteriaceae; genus JAUWCL01. The sequence continues at coordinate 2,400 of JAUWMD010000112.1, read as the reverse complement.
AAACCCGGCGAACCACCTATGTGGGTTCTTGACAAGGAATCGAAATTTCTATAATATACTGCATAGTATGTCCACGAAACATGGACATAGTTACCTCTAAACCGGTGGGGTATCAATGGAAGAGGTCACGCGCATACGCCGGGAAATAACCCGGGAGGTTTTTGACTACCAGGTTCTTACCGATGCCCTGTCAGGGTACAGCAAGCCGCGCGACAAGATCACAAAGTTGCTTTCGGGCGATGCCATCGTTCGGATCAAGAAGGGACTGTATTGTTTCGGTGAGGGCTTGCGAAGGGAGCCTGTCAGCCGGGAACAGGTCGCCAACCTTATCTATGGCCCATCCTATGTCAGCCTGGACTATGCTCTCAGTTACCACGGCCTGATCCCGGAGCGGGTCGAGGTCGTCACCTCTGTCACGACACGGCGCTCCCGCAGCTTTGAGACACCTCTCGGTCCTTTCTCCTACCGTATGCTGAACGAAGCGAGATATGTAACAGGTGCGATTCTTGAAGCCACAGGCAAGACAACGTTTCTGATTGCGACTCCCGAGAAGGCGCTTGTGGACAAGATCTGGACCGATAGACGGTTCAGCGGCAAGCGCTTGTCCGACTTCGGAGCATATCTGCTGGATGATCTTCGGATCGATGAGGAGGCCCTGGGTCGCCTCAATGAGTCCCGTCTTGAATCGATCGCGCTTGCCTGTGATTCAGCCAAAATCAACAGGTTGGTATGTTATCTCAGGCGCTTGAGGAGGGTTTCTGATGCATGAGGCCATAAGCAACATGCTGGAACGCTACGAGTGTCGTACCCGGGATGATTACACCAATGCGCTCAGGGAAATCCTGCAGAATATTGCCCTGTTTGGTCTCTGGCGCAGCAAGTTTTTCGAGCATGCTGCCTTCTATGGCGGCACGGCTCTCAGACTCCTCTACGGGTTGGATAGGTACTCGGAAGATCTGGATTTTTCGATTCTTAAGACTGACGATACTTTTTCACTCGGGACTTATGGCGTAGCTCTATGCCGGGAAATCAGCAGTTTCGGCTTCGACGTGGAATTTGAGGCTCGAAAGAAGGCGCGAACAAGCGCCATCGAATCGGTATTTCTCAAAGCCAACACTTACAAGCAATTGGTCGTGATCGGGATCACCGGGGAACTTCTGCGTGATCTTCATCCTGCGAAGAACCTCAAGATCAGGCTGGAAGTCGATACCGACCCGCCGGGCAACTTTGAAACAGAAACACACTATGTATTACAGCCTGTTCCCTTTCCCGTCCGTACTTACAGGTTGCCGGATCTCTTTGCAGGCAAATTGCATGCAATCCTGTGTCGCAAGTGGAAAACTCGTGTGAAGGGCCGAGACTGGTATGATCTGGTCTGGTATATCGCCCACCATCCAGAGGTCCGGCTCGCACACCTCGAATCCAGGATGAGGCAATCAGGCGACTACACCGACGATGAAACGCTTGCGCCCGAAATCCTGCAGGCGCTGCTGCGTCGGACCGTGGATAGTTTGGATATCGAGAAGGCGCGCCGGGAAGTCGCTCCCTTCATCAGAGATCAACGCGTTCTTGAATTGTGGTCACAGGAGTTTTTCACAGAGATCATTACACGCATTGTGACGATTTGAATGGGTTGCATCGCTTTCTGCGATGGATTTCCGTGAAATATAGTTCCGATGATTCTTGACAGGCGGCGGCGCACTGTTCTAGCCTGTTGCCGGGAGCATGCATCGATCGGATTTCCTTCAGGGGGTAGCGTATGGGCCTGCGCTGGGAGAAGCTTCTCGAATTCACAAGGGGTGAGGTGCGGGAAGAGAGCAGGGAGATCGCACGGCTGAAAAGGAAATCGTCACTGGGCGAGGCGGATGTCGAGGAGGTCCTCGAACTCGCCGAGCTCTATCTCCGCAAGAGAAAAAGCCCGAAAGCGGAGATCTGTCTGCGCGACGTGCTGACGCACGAGGAGGCCGACGAGGAGGATATACTCGAGGCATGCAACATGTTCGAGAGGATGGGCAAGTATGATCTTGCCCTCGAGGGGTACAGGAGGATCGACGGGATGGGGGACGGGGAGGCCCTCCCGCTCTACAGGATGGGAAGGCTCCTCGAGCTGCAGGGCCGTTTCGGCGAGGCGGTCCGTTTCCACGGGAAGGCGATCGAGAGGGAACCCGACAATCCGGAGTGCTACTACCGCCTCGGTGTGTCGTACATGAAGAGCCGCAGGTACGATGAGGCCGAGCGGATGTACCGGCAGGCGATCGCCATCGATCCGACCCATTCGAAATCTTACACGAATCTCGGATACATCCTCGATCTCGAGGGACGCCGCAGCGCCGCGCTGCAGCAGTTTCGCAAGGCAGTGCAGCATAATCCCCGCAACGCGGATGCGCATTTCAATCTCGG
>JAUWMD010000299.1 GCA_030613345.1 Candidatus Krumholzibacteriota bacterium | reverse complement strand
GAGACTGCCGCGCCTGAGGCGCGCGCCATCCAGATCGAGCTCGGCCTCCCTCAGCGATTTCCCGGCCAGATCGGGCACTTCCTCCATCTGCATCCCTGCGCTCGCGATCCCGTTTACAGTCCTCCTGCCCTTGAGCCCCTCACCCGGGGAAGGATCCTGATCGAGGACATACCCGGCCGGAGCGCTGCCGGAATAGCGTTCGCCGGTGACCATGAGATTCAGGCCCCTCTCCCTGCACTCCTCCTCGGCAACCTCGAGAGGGATGCCCTTCAGTTCCGGCACGATGACGATATCACCACGGCCGGTGAGAAGCGGAAGTATCACAAAGTTGAAAGCGACCATCCCGAGAATAAAGATACCTGCCACGACCGCCGTGTAGACCAAGAACGGATGATAACCCCTTTTCCCCTCACTCATCTACTTCTCCTCCCAGAACGACTCCCCCCTGAAGACCGGATCCCCTCAGAAACTCGTCGGCCGGCAGCACTTTTCTCCCTGCCGCCTGCAGCATCGTCAGCCTGACGGCTCCCGAAGCGCAGGCGACCTCGATAATCCCGCCCGACGCCCTCAGGACCTTTCCGGGCCGCACACCGCCGATCTCACGATCGCAAGGCTCGGACCGGTGGACCTTGATCAGGGTCGTCCCCGCACTCGTATGACTGCCGGGCCACGGATTCATGCCCCTTATCTGATTATGCACCGAAACAGCGTCTTTGTTCCAGTCTATCAGCCCGTCGCTCTTCTTCAGGAGCGGTGCGAATGTCACGCCTTCCCCAGGCTGCCGCCGCGGCTCAAGCCCCTCTCCGGTTATCCTGTCGAGCGTCTCGACGAGAAGAGCGGCGCCTTCGCCGGAAAGGATCTCGAAGAGGTCGCCCGCCGATTCCATAGGTCCGATCGGCACCGACCTCTGAGCATAGACGGGACCGGCGTCGAGGGCCTTGACCATCCTCATGATCGACACCCCCGTGAACCGGTCGCCGGCCGCGACCGCCATGTTTATCGGACTCGCCCCCCTCCATCTCGGGAGGAGCGAGGCATGAACATTGATGCAGGATACCGCCGGGAGTTCGAGAGCCTTCTTCGGAAAAATCAGGCCGAACGCGGCGACGATGAAGAAATCCGGCTCCAGCCCGGCCAGCCTCCCGTATACGCCCTCGTCCCTGAAGCTCTCCATGACCAACACGGGGAGCCCGAGCTCTTCGGCCGCCTTTCTCGCGGCGGTAGGCGCCGTCTTTCTCCCCCTGCCGGCAGGGCGGTCGGGCTGAGTCACCACGAGCTCCGGCCTGTACGCCGACCCGTACAGGGCCTTCAGCGACGGAACTGCGAAATCGGGGGAACCGAAGAAGATGATCCGCGGCATCGCTCAATCACTCCCGCTTTCCCTTTCGGGCCAGGTCCCTGAGCCTTCCCTTCACCAGAGTCTTCCTGCCGAATGAAAGACGGTCAACGAAAAGTACACCGTCGAGATGGTCGATCTCGTGCTGTATGATCCTCGACACGAGCCCGGCGTCCCTGACACAATGTTTTCCGCCGTGCCTGTCCTGATACTCGACCTCTATAGCGATCGGTCTTTCGACCTTACCCCTGATGCCGGGTACGCTGAGGCAGCCTTCCTCGACACAGTCTGTCTCGTCGCTGCATGAGAGGATCCGCGGGTTGACAAGGGCAAGCAGTGTATCGGGATTCTGCGGGTCGGGATTGACCACCGCTACGCGGCGCGAGACGCCGACCTGGGGCGCGGCGAGCCCCACGCCCTCCTCAACAATCATCGTCTCGGTCATCTTTTCGATCAGCTCTCCGAGCTCGTCGCCGAACTCCTCGACCTCCGCACTCTCTGAGCGAAGTATGTCGTCACCGTATATCCTTATCCCGAGCGATATCATGGACTGACTATTCTTTCTTCCTCTCGATCACCGTAGCGATCGCGCTCTTGACGACCTCGACCTTGACGTTCTCCGCTATCTTGAGGATCACGACGTGGTCCTTTGCATCGGAGATAGTGCCGTACAGACCGCCGTTGGTGACAACCTTGTCGCCCTTGCCCAGTTCGGAGAGGAGCCGCTGATGATCCTTCTGCTTCTTCTGCTGGGGCCTGATAAGGAGAAGGTAGAAGACGATGAACACCATTATGATCGGGATGAACATCGTGAGCGGATTGCCTCCACCCTCGGCGCCGCCCGTGGACATTGCAAACATAAGTGCTGACATGGTTCCTCCTGGGTAAAATGGAAAACTGTTATGTCTCTGTGGAAATCGCGCCGGTCTCTAACCAGCTGGTTTTGCGCATTTTTCGTAGAAATCCTTCCGCCACTGGCTGAAAAGGCCTTCCCGTATAACTTGCCTCATCTCTTCCATCAGATGCAAGTAAAAACGGACGCTGTGGACCGTTGCGAGGCGCGGCCCGAGCATCTCGCCGGCCATAAAGAGATGCCTGAGATATGCCCTCGAGTAATTTCTGCACGTGTCACAGTCGCAGTCGGGATCGAGGGGGCCGAAATCCCTCCTGTTCGAGGCGTTCTTCAGGATGACCCTGCCTCGCGATGTGAACACGGTGCCGTTGCGCGCGTTTCTCGTCGGCATCACGCAGTCGAACATGTCGATGCCCCTCGCGACTGACTCGACCAGATCCTCGGGAAATCCGACTCCCATCAGATAGCGCGGTCTCTCCACGGGCAGCAGCTTTGCCGTGAATTCGGCGATGCCGTAGAGATCCTCCTTCGATTCTCCCACCGAGAGCCCTCCGATGGCGTAACCGGGGAAGTCGAGGGCAACGAGCTCGCGCGCGGAGCGCTCCCTGAGATCCTCGAAGACCGAGCCCTGG
>JAUWMD010000044.1 GCA_030613345.1 Candidatus Krumholzibacteriota bacterium | reverse complement strand
GACAGATTTGATCTCAACGGGGACATGCCGGAAGACCATGGCGATCGATCCGCGCTGAACGTAGAAATTGGCCCTGCACCTGGCGAGGCCGGAGACGCCGAACGCGAAATCGACTTCCCGGGTATTCTTGAAACGATCCTTCTGGGGAGGAGTGAGGATCTGCTCGGCCACCGCTTCCATATCCTTCGGAGTGGGTCTGTCGAAATCGAGATGGATCAGTTTACCGTCGACCCTTGTCACCGGCGGAAGGCCCGCCTTCAGATGGAGATCGGAGCCACCTTTTGCAATCATTGCCTCGAGGATGCTCTTGATGTTCATCCCGTACACCTTCCCTTTAGCGACGAGCCGAAACGGCGGCATTCCGCCTGTTACAGCAAACGCGTTATTAATCAACCAGTTATGCATTGAAGCCGGAATCCGGAGCGATTCCGGTCTGCCGGAAGGTTATTTTGCAAGGATCAGGCCGATTCCACGAGAAAAAGGGGCTGGCCGAACTCCACAGGCTGCGAATCTTCCACGAGGATCTTCCGGATCACTCCGCTCTTCTCCGTCTCGATCTCGTTCATCAGCTTCATCGCCTCGATGATGCAGAGTACCTGACCCGTCTCCACACGGCTTCCCTCGCTGATAAAGGGGTCCAAATCGGGACTGGCCGCCCTGTAGAAGGTACCGACCATCGGAGAGAGGATCTCCTCGAGCCCTTCTTCTTCCGTCACTGTCGCGGCGGCAGGTTCGGGCGCTGCGGTTTCTACCGCGGGAGCGACTTCGGCCTCGTTCCTCCTGCGCCTGGCGACCCGGATACCGGTGAACCAGTTCCTTACCTCTATCTCGTCGAGATCCTCCTCCCTGAGGATCTCGATCAGCTTTCTTATCCTGTCCGATATACCCATTATACCCGCTCTATATATCTACCCGTCCGCGTATCTATCTTGAGGACATCACCCTGCTCGATGAACAGAGGGACGGTCACGGTCGCCCCCGTCTCGAGCTTTGCCGGCTTGGAGCCTCCCTGAGCGGTATCGCCGCGCAGTCCGGGCTCGGTCTCGGCCACCTCGAGCTCGACGAATGTCGGAAGCTCGACCGCGATAGGAGTCTCGCCGTCGAGCAGCACCGAGATCTCCATGCTCTCCTTGAGGTATGGGAGCAGGTCCTCGAGCAGTCCGTGGGCAAGAGGGAACTGCTCGTAAGTCTCGAGGTCCATCACGTAGTAGAGGTCATCGCTCCTGTAGAGATACTGGTATGTATGCCTCTCCACGCGAACCTGGTCGATCTTCTCACCCGCCCTGAAGGTCTTGTCTATGACAGCCCCTTCCGGGATCTTCTTCAGTTTCGTCCTGACGAACGCAGCGCCCTTGCCGGGCTTTACATGCTGGAACCCCACTATGGCGTAAAGCCGCCCTTCCATCCTCAGTATCAGACCGTTCCTGAAATCGCTGGTATCCGCCAAGGCCTTCCTTCCCTTTACTGCTCGCTGTCCTTCGTATCGTCCTGCGTTTTCTCGAGCCATTTCCTGAAGTTGTCCATGCCTTCCCGCTTGGCTCCCCCGCGGGGCACTCCCTCGGAAGGCTTTTCCTGCGTCGAATCCCTGCGGTCGGCTTCCTCGAGTTCCCTCGCTACCGCCTCGAGCTCGTCTTCGTCACCCAGTACCGAGCCCTCGCGCTCGATCCCGTCATCATCCTCCTCTTCCTTCATGGGCGCTTCTTCTTCCTCGCTGCCCGGAGAACCCGTGCCCAGTCCGGCCGTGTTCTCTATCATGTCGTCGCTGACATCGTCGATCGAGATCGACATCACCCCTTCGTCGAATGTCTCTTCCAGCTCCTTGTTCGACGATTCGATCATATTCTTTATCTTTTCGACCATCCCGGAGGCTTCCGTGTTGTCCGGCTCCGCCTCGAGTATCTCATTATAGATCTTGAGGGCCTTGTTGTAATAACCCTGCGCGGTGTAGATGCCGGCGAGCGTCATCGTGGCAAGTTCGCCCTGCTGCCCGGCCTTCCTGATATTCCCATGGTCACCGAGGTCGATCTCCTTCTCGCGGAATTCATTCTCGAGCCCCTTGAGCTTTCCGGACACCTCCTCGTTCGTCGGATCGATCGCAAGGATCCTGCGGTAGTACGATATGGACCCGTCCCTGTCGCCCTCGGACATCAGGATATCGCCCATGAACTTCAGGGCTACCATGTTCTCCGGATCGATCTCGACCACTCGCTCGAATTCGGCGCGGGACCGTTCGGTCGCGCCCTTGTCGTAGAAACATTTTCCAAGGATGACGTGCGCGCTCGCGTATTCGGGATACCCTTCGAGGCCTTTCTCGCAGAGCTCGATAGCCTTCTCAACATCTCCATTCTTGCGACAGGCGTCGGCCAGCGGCGCAAAGATCCTCGACTCCGGGGCCCTGTCGTATCTTTCCTGCAGATGTTTTATCTCGGCACTGAGATCGTCGTTCATATACAGCCTTTCCCCTCCGGTCCCGATTGGAATATCAGGTTATCAGAGGACGTATTCGACTGTCAAGTGCAGTAAGGCCGGTTTGCGGCCGTTAATTCACCCTGAAAGACTCGGCGACGGCGACGGCCTCCCTCAGGAGAATGTGCTTGTCGAATCCGGGCGCGTAGACGAGGCAGTCGACCATCCAGATCTTGTGCCTGACCCTGTCGTGGATGAAGAAACAGATAAAAGGCCCGCCGAACATTTCCACGCTGCTCTCCCAGTAGCCATCCATTCTGACGGCGCTGTACGGACCGAACTCGTCGAGGCTCCATGACACGAGCTCGGGACGCATCACTTCCTTGTCGTGTATCTTGTATACGATCTTTGCACGGAAATCGTATAGCGCCGTTGAATCGGCCGGCGTGAGCGACTTCTTGTCCCAGGAATGCCATGAAATCGTAATCCCCCTGTGCGGATAATCCCTCATGATCTCCACCCCTGGAAGATCCCCCCAGTCCCTGTTCAGTTTGTATGCGTCTGGTATTCTTATGGTAAATCCGTATTGCGCCTTCAGGTCTTCCGCCGTCTCGTATTCCTCCCTGAGGAGCAGATTTTCCCTCAGTCTTTCCCTGTTCGCCTTCTCTATTATGTCACGGATCAGCTGTCCGTTCTCCTCGGTCATCTTCCGCAGTCTTGCGGGCGACGATGCGGTAACTATCACGGTAAGCTGCCCCTTTACCGGATAGTCCATCCTCTTGAATATATTATTCTTTCCCTCGAGGACCTTTCTGACACTGTTTGTCCCGATAAAATTCTCTATCAGCTGGCCCGTGCGCCCCTGCCTGGCAACGCCGTAAATGACCATGTTCTTGGTGGGAGGTTCCCTGTCGAACTCCTGCGCGGAGACCAGGCGGATCTTGAACTGTATCTCCAGCTTTGAATAGTAGTCGACCGGATGCTGCAGCGTCCTGATTATAACGTCGTTCATACCCCCGGGCTCACCGGATTCGGTGACCAGGACAATATTGCTGTACGAACCGGGCGGAACGAAACCGGATCTGTTGCAGGATGGAACGAGCAACAAGACGCATGCCATAAGGGCTGCCGTAAAGGGTCCGGATCTCATATCTACCTCCTGCATGAAAACATACGGGCAACCGCCGGAACGGGCAAGAAAACAGGCGCTCCCGCCGGGGAGCGCCGAATGGGGCTCTTGGGAATGATGTTCCCGTTTACCTTCTTCTGCTTCGGCCGGCAGACCGCTGCTTCAGGATCAGCCTCTGCATGTAGGCGTTCTGCAGCCTCAGGCGCTCGACCTGCCGCCTGAGGAGCTCGTTCTCCCGGAGCAGGTAATCCATCCTGGGATCGGAAGCCATGCTGAACGGGAGCTGTCTCGAGGTTTCCTCCAGTGGGACGTTTCCGAGGTAATCGTCCGAAACGTACTGGATCCCTGCGGGATACCCGGTCTGCGTGAAACGTACCTCGCCCTGCTGCCTGGGAGCGCTCGTCCTGATCGCCTCCTGCGAGAGCCTCTCTCCGTCTGTAAGCTCCCCTGCATCCCTTCCTGCCAGCATCCACGCCCCGGCCAGCATTATAACGAGGGTCGCGGCGGTCGCGGCGATGAACTTCGATCCCCAGACCCATCCGCCGACCTCGGCGGTGGCCCGGCTCCGCATTGCCCTCGACTTTTCCAATGCGATCCTGCGCTTTAGGTTCCACTCGAAATTTTCCGATGTTTCGATCTCGCTCAGCTTTCCGAGCAGCTCCAGGCACCCGTCCATCTCGCCGCAGAATTCGGCGCATTCCGGGCACTGGTTCAGGTGCTCCTGGAGACGCATCCTGTTGGCCTCGTCGAGCGTTCCGTCACGGTGCCGGCAGAAATAATCCCTTGCTGTCCTGCATCTCATGTCAATTCCCCTTGAATCTCAGATCGTTACCCAGAAGCGGCGAAACCGCCCTCTTGAAATGCATCCTTCCACGGTTGATCCGCGACCTGACAGTGCCGAGCTTCAGGCCGGTCGTGGCCGCGATCTCATCGTAACTCAACCCGTTGATCTCCCTGAGGACAAATGACGGGCGGTACCTTGAAGGTATCTTCTCTATGGCCTGCTGGATCAGCTCCTGGAGTTTTTTCTGGTCCATCGTCTCCTCCGGAGTGGGCGACTCGTCCTTGATGTCGACCCATCTTCCGTCCTCCCCTCCATTGCTCTCATTCCACATGCTGATCGTCTTCGGCCTCCTCTTGATATTCCTTATCCTGTTCCTGACGAGGTTTGTCCCTATCGTGTAGAGCCATGTTGAAAACCTCGCGATCGTCCTGTACTTGTCGGCGTGCATATATGCTCTGACGAAAGTCTCCTGGGCGAATTCCTCAGCCTCGCTCTCGTTCCCCAGCAGCCTGTACAGATATGAGTACAGACGGTTCTTGTATCTCCCGACGAGTATGTCGAACGCCTGGTTCTGGCCCTCCTGGACCAGCAGGATCAACTCCTCATCGCTTCTTTCGGCGAACTTCTTCCGGTTCGCCTTGAGCGGCTCATGCAGGTTCAAACCCTCATCTCCCTTATCCTTGTCCTTCATCAGTTTAATACCCCGCTGAGTCCGACTTGTTCCAGTTCAGTTCCTTTTTTTCACCGGCGTGCCGCCGAGCTCTCCCCCGATCTCCCGATCGATTCTACGGTCATCGACAGCCTCTCGCTGCCTCCCATCCTCTCGCAGATTATCCTCTCCGGATAGCCTCCGAATCCGCCGGTGGACTCATACCCGTATCTTGCCTCGTAACAGCCTTTTCCGTCGATCGAGCAGATCCTCAGCCGTGACGGGCCGCGGCCGTCATCGCCCTCGATCTCGAGCTGACGCCCCCTCCACTGAGCCAAAAGCGTCCATCTGCCGCCCGAGACCGCCAGCCGGGCGTTTTCAAGATCTTCCCGGCGCGGCGTCCCGAGAAGCATCAGTACGATCACGTCGTCCGGCATTATCTCGAAGTCGAAATGTGCCGACAGATGCTCGAGGGTCTCGGTGTTTCCCCGAAATACACCTCGTTCGTGGTCCTGGATCGCGATCGAATCGCCGGCGACGTAGATCGTCGCGTCCTCCCTGTACGAGCCGAAGAGACTCGTGTGCACGAAATCTATCTGTACCGAACCGTCGGGTGAGCGAAAGATCGCGCATATCCCCTTGATCCGGTATTTCGGCAGATCCAGTCTCACGCGGGCGATGATCTCGAGATAGTCGTCCGACAGCGAGGCCTGAGGCGGGAAGATCGCGGCGAGCGCACCGTCGTCTGCGGGCAAGAGCTGACCTGCAGGCGGCGAGTTGGTGCACGAGCCCGCGATCATGAGGATGAAAATAATAATGGAAAACCTATTCAACTTTCTTCTCCGCCCTCGAGGCGGCGCTGCGGGCCTCGCGCAACTTGTCCCCGATCTCAGGGCGATCCGGGTCTACCTCCACAGACCGGCTGTACGACTCGAGAGCCGGCTCGGGCTGTCCGAGTTCCATGTACGTATCGCCGATATGTTCCCAGATCACGGGGTCGTCCTCCACGATCTCCGAGGCACTCAGAAGTATCTCAAGCGCGTCGGAGAACTGTCCCTTCCTGAACTTCACCCAGCCCAGCGAGTCGAGATAGTACCCGTTCCCCGGATCCTCGTCGAGAGCCTTTGTGATCAGCTCTTCGGCGAGATCGAGGCTGTCGCCCTTGACGGCGAGAAGATATCCGTAGAAGTTGTTGATTCTCGCATCCTCCGGTTCGTTGTCATACACGACCCTGATGCGCCGTATCGCGTCGTCATACCTGCCCATATCCTCGTAGAGTGCGGCCAGTTCGAGCAGGACGTCCCTGTCTTCAGGAGAGAGCTCCTCCGCGGCGGCAAGAAACTGCTCCGCCCTCTCGCTGTCGTCGATCTTCCTGTACACAGTGCCTATTATGAAATTGTCGGAATACTTAGTGCGGTCCATCCGCCTGACCGCTTCCCTGAGATACATCGTGCCCTCCACGCTCGAGAACATCTTGTCCTCTTCGGGGCTCGACGGTTCCCCGGCCAGCCCGTTGGAGAGCAGGACGAGGCCGATGTAATTGCTGAAGACGCCGGGCTCGATCTCCACTAGCCGCTCGAGATACTCCGATGCCGTCCTGAAATTGCCCCTGTCCATCTCGATCTCCGCAATCGCCCGCACTATCTGCGGCTTCTCTCCGAGAGTGACCAGCAGTCCCCGAAAGACTCTCAGCGCGTCTTCATGCCTGCCGAGTCCGTAGTAGAAACGTCCCAATACAAGCTTGCCGTTATCGCCCAGCCTGCGATCCTTGTAAAGCTGTTCGAGAAGCTCCACCCCCTCCTCGAGCCGGCCGTCCTCGAGGTAGAGCCTCGAGAGCTCCGTTACGGCGGTCCGATTGCCGGGATCGAGCTCGAGTGCCTCTTCGAACGCCTTCGCCGCGCCCTCGCCGTCTCCATAGTGAAGGAGTATCGAGCCGAGTGCGAGGTGCGAGCCGGAGAATCCCGGATTCACTTTTATCGCTTCCCGGAGGGACTCGACAGCCTTTTCGATCTCTCCGATGTCGGCGTAGATGAGACCCAGTCTATAATGGACGAAGAGATCGCCCGGGTCGAGATCACGCGCCTTCTCGAGAGCGGCACGGGCCGCGTCGAAGTCCTTGTTCTCGAGATGTATCCTCGCGAGAAACTTGTATACGTCGAACAGCGGCACATCCTCGCTGTCCTCGATGCTCTCGAGAAGCTCGATCGCCTTGTCCCTGTTCCGTTCCTCGTATTCTACCTCGGCGAGGATCAGCCGCGCGCTCGATTCGTATATCCCCTTCTCGATCAACCTGCCGGCATACCTGCGGGTCTCGTCGAACTTGCCCATCTCCAGGGTAACCCTGGCAAGGGCGAAGTTTATCCTCGCGTTGTCCGGTTCGTGCTTTTCCGCCTCCGCGTAGAACATGTATGCGAGCACGAGGTCGTCGCTCGATTCCATGAACGCTCCGCGCATGTAATAGGCCTGCGCGGTCCGGTCCACACGCTCCTGCGCCGATCCGGCGGCGGGCGGGAAGCAGACCGCGGCGGCGATAAGGAGTACTCTTCCGTATCTCAGCATTGCACTCATACTCCTTATTATACCTGACAGGGACCCAGCGGGCAAAAACAAACGGTCTCCCGTAAGGTAACAACGCGTTACTCCGAAGTCAGGACTTCCCCAGAAAGCTCCTGGGTTTGACTCTGAGAAAAACCCGGCTGCAGAGTCTCGGATCTCTCTACAACCGGGTTACCAATAATTTTATTTATTCAAAAGAGAGACGCACTCATCTGAGAAGTATCATTCTTTGCGTCTTAGAGAAATTCCCGGCCTGCAGCTGCAGGAAGTATATTCCAGACGAAACATGGATTCCCTTGTCGTTTCTTCCATTCCAATTCTCCACGTATTCGCCCGCTGCCAACGAGACATTCTTGTAAAATGTTCTTACCCTTGCACCCGTAACATCGTAAATCACAAGTGACACTTGAGTCGGCTTCTTAAGCCCGAATTGTATCGAAGTTTGAGGATTGAACGGATTTGGGAAAGGAGCGTTCAGGAAATCATCCTTTAGTGCAACGACTCGGTTGAGATATTCTCTGGGTATGGGTAATTCATCACCAGGTTTGTCGCGCAACTCGATAGTAAAATCCCCATAAGACATGTCACATCCCTGACGAGCACCGCAGGAATCGTTTGCACAGACTTGTATCCTGCAATTATCATAGGTCAGGATTCCGTGATGGATTCGATAATCAAAATGTCCATAGCCATCACTATTCACGGGAATGTCCATTGCCAGTACGGTCCAATCACCGCTTCCGCCGTTATAATTCAAGTAAACGCAGCATCGAATCCCGGAGAGAAACTCGTCTTCCACCTGCCAGGTAATGGGTATAATCTCCGGAGTGTGGTAGTGCTCACCCCCATTAGGGGATTCGACAGTAACCACGGGTGTGTCGGTGTCATAACACGGACCGGGTGGAGCTATCCAGCCGGCATCGCTCACATGCCCCCACCCATTGGGAAGTGGCATAGTGTAGTAATGTACCTTATCGTTACAACTTCCTACATAACTCCAGCCCCATTGATGAGCGGGCCCGAATGGTGCGCGGTTTCCGACGTTATCTTGGAGCCACGGCATCCAATCGCCCTGGCTGACGCCCATGGAATTAACTTTGATATGTCCCCAATAAATATTGGCTTTCAACCAGCTCATGTTAGGACCGGAGGGATCATCGTAATCATATTGATCGGGCTCTTTCAGGATCACGACCCCATATCTACCATCGGGCGTTGTTGCACGAACAAAGTCCGTCCAATAGATCCAATTCGGATTGCCATTAATCGGGTGATATATATATTGCCCGGTTCCCGGGTCCTTAGTCGAAATTCCTTCATCGATAGTAAATTGGGATGTGAAGGATACTTCACTCCATGGACCCCAAATCGGATAGTTTCCGTGCGACGCAAACCCTTCTCCTTTAGCTCCCCAGAATTCCTTCCTTCCGAATCCTCCGACGAATACGACCGGATGAGAATCATCCACAACATAGAAATCAAAGTCCTGGACTCCAGGTGCCTGAGGCTGTCCCAAGGAAATGCAGGATTTGTGAAAGTAATAGTAAGCTTCCTCAATGAAGGCGGAATCTGGATCGTCGGACGAGACAATAAGATCTATGTGTTCCCAATCTCCTTCGTGATCGTTGACCCATTCGTTGAATGGATAGAAAATCCAGTATTGCACGATCAGCTTACCATGATATTGACCTTCCTGTTCCGCTGTAAATAGATGAGCATAAACCGTCAGGGGATAAATTGCGCCCGCTTGATCATCAATTCTATAGTATTTGTACCAACCATAATCTCCAAACGGATCATCGCCAGGGCCACCATAAGGATCGCAGTTATTTGAAGTACCTGCATATTCCAAATGATATTGAACATGAGACACAGGAAAGTAAACGCAATTCGCATATGAGTAATCTAGTATAGATTCAATGTTGTTATTATTTATCCATGAATAGTTTGCGTCGAGCAGGTAGTCATAGTTCGCTTCGCCATTGTGATATATCCCCCCCCCAGTACTAACACTAACATTAAAGCATTCAGCCCACAGATTTTGCGTCATGATTTCGACAGGCGATGGAAGAGTATTCAAACCCCTCTCGAAATATTCGGTGGTGTTAAGAAATAGGCACGGGCAGAATTTATTAGCTATTTGCCGCTCGTATGCATCTCTGAACCCATTTTCATCGATATCCAAATCCTGGGATACTACACTGGTTGAAACCATCAGTGCGAAAACTAGTAGAGCAATACTAAGTGTTTTTTTAAGCAATCTTGGATTTTGCACGTTTCCCTCCTTTTCGTTTGTTCTATACACTGTCTCTTTTTTGAAGCTGTTCTGAAACCAAGACATATGCACTCAGCCGACAGACTGCCATGCAAAGGCGACTCTGTCAATACCCAATATCAACAATTAACTGATTAATAACCGATGGAGAATAACCTTTGCCGAGGTGGGCCATAACGGCGACAGACTCCCCGTACAAAGGCTGCTCCAGCGCCTCTGAAAACATCGATGGAGACTCCTGAACATTTTTTTAACGTATATCCCTGAGACGAGCACAGTGCCGATCCTGCGATTCAGCAAGGCGAGTACGGTATCCAGGCACGACAGAGCGTGCTGCCGAGCAAGGCAGTGTCCGGCTTCCGGGCAAAGTAAAAAACATTCCCTGGTGGTCGCAAGGGGCTTTGGTCAGAAACCGAAGCTTCCGTTGACCGATGTGGATATCATGCAACCCTCCGTAGTTCGTTGACATGCATGCCGCCATCTTCTATACTTCAAATGCTGTTAAAGATCATTATATGGCAGCCCCTGAAAGGATGACCGGTCATGATGCATACAAGTAAAACGTTGACAGCAGCGTCACTGCTTCTGCTTTTTCTCGCCCTCCCGGCTGCCTCCGGGGCCCAGCTCATGGGAGTGCTCACCCTCGACAGGCTCTCCGCTCTGGACACATGGGGAACGGGAGCCAAGGCTTACGCAATGGGCGGCGCCTATATCTCGATAAGTGATGACGCGCTCGGACTGATCTACAACCCGGCCGGTATTGCGCGTTCGAACGGCAGGGAGATCTCGTTCGGCATGCACCAGCTCTGGCAGGACGTCGACGAGAACTACGAAGGCAACCTGACGGGCACGCAGGGTTCCTACACTGCCTTCGGCCATATCGCGGCCATCTTCCCCTACGAGACGTATACCACCGACGTGAAGTTCGGATTCGGCGTCTTCAGGGTCGGCTCATCGAACCTCGAGTACGTCAAGGAGGCATCTAGACCCGACCTCGGCGGCGACGTGAGAAACGTCTTCCTCCAGACCGGAAACATATATCACTACAAGTTCGCCGTCGCGGGGAACATCTCGAGAAACATCGCGGTCGGCGGGACATTCATCATCTGGGACGAATCGCCGAACTTCACCGAGGAGATCTCGTATTCCGGTGTGGGAGACTCAACGTACGTTTTCACCGACAACGTCACCGCCGATCTCGACGGCGTCAGCTTCGAATTCGGCATCATCGCCAGGCTGAGCACATTCTTCCATGCCGGGTTTGTGTTCTCTACTCCCGCCTGGATCACTTATCAGGGATCGGGTTCTGAATATTACGACGTCACCTTTCAGGACGGTTCTGGATGGTCGGCAGACCCCTACCCGTTCTACGGCGAGGAGAAATTCACCCTCCCGATGAACTTCCGTTTCGGCACGTCGCTGCAGGCGGAGAACCTCGTCGTAGCGCTCGACGTCTCGTACGCCGATTACAGGCAGACCACATACGGCGGAAAGAAGTTGTACTACGAGAACGATCCCACGATAGACATCATGAAGCAGGTCTGGTCGTACAGGGCCGGGGCGGAGCTGACGATCCCATGGACCGCCCTCTCGCTGAGGGCCGGATACATGTACCTGCCACAGCCGTTCAGGGGAATAGACGAGCTCACCTACGTCGAGGATGACGGGAACGAGTTCTGGCTCACCACCGAGTGGGACTTCGTGAAGATGCAGGAGGAGAGGCATTACTACACGGCCGGTATCGGATATGTGTTTGACAAGGTCCTCGCACTCGACGTCGCCGTGTCGAGGGGCGGCTTCGAGAGGTCGACCATCTACCTGACCGATAAGAGGGTCTGCACCGAGTTCATCGCGTCGGCAGCATACAGGTTCTGATCTGAAAAATAATTCACTTTTTCAGGGGCGGTTCCGGCCGTCCCTTTTCTTTTCCATCCGTTTCGTGCAGGATCGCGCAGAACTCCTCGAGCAGGAGGACGAACCTCGGGCCGGGGATTGCCGCATACCTTTCCGTGAGGATATACAGCCTTCCATCACCTACGGCATCGAGAAGGTCTAAAGATCCCCAGTCGGAAGCTATAGCATCTGCGGACAGTCCTCTCTCCTCCGCCCCGGGAACGATCTCTATGATGACGTCGGGCTGCAGGTGCACGAGGCTTTCCGGGGAGAGCATCGGATACGCCGGAGAAACCTCGGCCAGAACAGTCCTGCCGCCCGCCGCACGGATAAGCTCGTCGTACCAGGTGCCTTTCCCCGCCGCGTACACCTCCTCGGGAACCGTGCCGTACTGCCGGTCCACTACGATAAGCACCCCCGGCCTCTCGCCGTCTCCGCCCACAGGACATACCGAACCGCTGGCCGATTCGAGCGAATCGGCCAGCTGCGAGGCTCTCTCCTCCACCCCGCATCTGTCGCCTATCACCCTTATCGTCTCTATGACCTCGGAGATCGTCTCGTTGGGAGCGATGAGGTGCTCGATGCCGAGCTCGTCGAGAAATGAACGAAGCCGCTCGTGAGCTGGCAGCATGATCACAAGGTCGGGCTCGAGGGAGACGATCGCCTCGAGATTGGGATCGAAGTAGCCGCCGACTTCGGGTTTCTCCCGTGCTTCAGGCGGCCAGGTACAAAACCGCGTAACGCCGGCCACCTTGCCGCCGAGCCCCAGCGCGTATAGTGTCTC
>JAUWMD010000132.1 GCA_030613345.1 Candidatus Krumholzibacteriota bacterium | reverse complement strand
GCCTCGAGCAGCTTCGACTGGATCTCCCTCAGCTCAGTGAGGTCCATAGCGAGTATGATAGCTCCGGCGAGCTCCCCTCCCCTGCTCATCACCGGGTTTACCTTGAGCCTCACCGGCACCTCCCCGCCACCTCTCTTCCTGAACTTCGCCATGTGATCCTCGGACGACTTCCCGCCGACCCTGAGGTCACGGATGATACGGCGCGTGTCCGCGAACCCTACGAGTGCGCTGATCCTGCACCCCGTCACGTCCACCATCTCGAATCCGGTCAGATTGCGGGCCGCCCTGTTGAACATGATGATCCGCAGACTCGTATCGAGCGCTATCAGGGGCACGGGCGAGCTGTCGATGATGCTCGCCATGTACTCACACCCGCTGCCGATGCTTATTGCCGTATCGCTTGCCATCGATGTCTCCAGGCAATCCGGTCCCGGCGGCGCTCGCCGCCACCGGGCCTGCCTCTCCTCCGGGGTTCCCTCAGTTTACCTCGGCCGTCTCGGCGGCCAGATGCATGTTGATCCTGTTGATCAGATCATCGAGCTCGAACGGCTTGTACATGTACTCGTCGGCGTTAGACCACGTGGCGAGGAAATCCTCGCGCTCGGGGCTGTCAACTTTCCTCGCCGTCAGGACAAGGATCTTGAACGGATCGATGCGTCCCTCTTCCATGTCTCTCTTGAGCATCCGGGACACTTCGTACCCGTTCTTGCCCGGGAGCATGATGTCGAGAAGCATCAGGTCATACACGTTCTTTCTCGCCTTGCGCAGCGCGTGAAGCCCGTCGTACGCCACATCGACCTCGAATCCTCTGAGCTCGAGGGCGTACTTGACCGTTTCGACGATATCCTCATCATCCTCTACGATGAGAATCTTGTAGCGGTCCATTCAGTCACTCCTTTCCGGAGCGGTTCGCCCGCTCCACTTCTCATTCTTTCCAAAGCCGCGTCCAGCAGAGACGCGTAGTCCCTGCCGTCGTCCGGACAGGCGGCCCAGCCGGCATCCGGGGTTTCTCCGGGATTGCCTTCTATCACCCTCAGCCCGCCCCTGCCTTTCTCGAAAAGCAACATGGGGCTTTCCCTGTACTTCCTTTCGGCCGTCATGACAAAAGCCAGCCTCTCGCCCATCGGCCAGAAGCAGATCCCCGACCTGCCCGTTTCGGCGGGGGTCGGATTGATCACGGGCCTTTCGCGCATCGTTCCGGCGACGTCAAGCCAGCAGGGCCCGCTATCCCTCATAAGCACGTAAAGGATCGGAGAGGCTCCGATCGATACAAGCGATTCGACAGAGGACTGGATCGATATGACCGCCCTCATCGTCTCGCTCGTCTGGATGTCCGAGGGCAGATAGATATCGATCGATGAGCCGTTATCCCCAGTCTCTATGATCAGCCTGCCTCCGTGCAGCTTCACAAGCCGCGCCGCGATATAAATGCCTATTCCTCTCGCCGGCTTGATCGAAGAGAGTGGCGCAGTAAACGGCACATTTATCGAGCGGGCAACCTCGTCGGGAATACCCGGTCCCGAGTCCGATATCGTGATCACCATGTATCCCGGCTTCTCCGTATGGTCGAGGGGCAGGACGTCCGAGATCCATTCCGGCGCCCTCTCCATCGCCCGCACCGTGATGCCGATCTCTCCCCCCACCAGCACATGCTTGAGGCTGTTGGACAGGAGGTTCTGTATCACCTGCTCAATCATCCCGCGGTCCATAAAGGCGTCCCTCGCCTTCTCTTCGACGTTTATACCGAACGAGATCTCCTTCTTCTTCATCGAGTTCGAGAAAAGGAGCGACGAATCCTCGAGAAAGGATTTTACGTCCACCCTCTCTATCTTCGGATCGCCTCCGCTCCGTCTGACCATCGAGGCGTCGAGCAGCCCGTCGACAAGAACGGACAGCCTGTCCACCGTGCGCAGCGCCGTCTCGAAGAATCGCCTTCCTGGACCGTCACCTTCCTTCATCCCTTCTCTCCCCGCTGATCCGGCGTCGCTGAGGATGCTCAGCGAGTTCTTCAGCGCCGTCATCGGGGTCCTTATCTCGTGAGCGACGACCGCCATCGCCTCTTCCCTCTTCTGCTCCATCCCGGTCAGTTCCGTCGTATCCCTGACGACGATGACCGACCTTGCCTCGCCGGGTATACTCTCCATCCGGATCATAGACAGCGAGATGCTCCTGCCATCGCCGGCCGACGAATCTATCTGCCTGTCCGTTATGTTCCGGCCGAACCTGCTGAACTCATCCCACGCTGACCTGATGTCGAAAGCCGACCGCTCGCCTATCTCCTCGATACGGCTGAAGACACTCCCTCCGAGGATGGCGTGAAGGGCCTCGTTGGCCCTGCTGATCGTCCCTTCCGAGTCGACGATCGCGGCACCGTATGGAATCGAGAGAAGGAGCTGCTCGAGCATCCCTCCCGAGTCGTCACCGCCGCATTCGTTCGATCCGGCCGGGGCACTGTCGCCCGCCAGCACGCGGAATCGTGAGATCGTCTCCCTCACGAACGCGTCCCTTCGCACGCTGCCGAAGAAGAGGACCCCTTCGACGGCCGATCCCGATGTTACCGGAACGAGGAAATAACTCCCGATCTCTGATCCCCCGGCCGGAAACGTGATACCCGTTTCGCTTGCCGTGTAGTAGATCTTTTCCCTCTCTATCCATTCACCCGCTTCACCGTTCGTAAACATGTGTAGCGAGGTCTTCAGCTTCTCTCTCATCTCGGGCAGAAGCCCGGAATATTCTCTGCTCTGTGTCAACAGATAGAACATGCCTCCACCCGTCCCTGTCAGGTATGCGCAGAACTCTGCGCCGGATTGTTCCATCATCCCACCGAGCAGGCCGCGCATCAGCTCGTCGTCGCCGGCTGCCTCAATGAGCTCAGCCCTGAGCGATTCGCCTGTCGAGTTGCCCTCGATGCCTCCATGTTTCATACACGGATGGATCATCGTGGAAATGACCTCGGACAGCAGAGCTGCCGACTCGTCGTCGAGCGGATCGCCCTGACCCGGCCCGTTGATCAGATAGAGTCTTCCGGCCTCGGCGCCGTCGTGATAGAACGGCAGACCCGCAACGACGATACCAGAGGCGGGGCCTATGCGGCGCTCGCCGTCGGGATCGATGATGTTCCAGTCCTCTATTCTTCCCGGCCGTATCCCGAAGAGGGCGGCCAGTCCGTTATCGTCGATACCGGCTATCCTGCTTGAGAGATAGAGTGTCCTGGAACGGTATACCTCGAGTGCGCAGGCTGCCGTTCCGAACGTCCTGTCCAGCGGTCCGTCGATCGCCTGTACGAGCGAACGGATCGTGGACGGACTCCGGTCCCTTACCTTCCTGAGCAGGTCTGTCAACTGCCTGGTTCTCATATCTCCCTCTCAGAAAACACACTGTCTCACCTATCGAGAGGGCAATTGATATGCCACGGGCACCTGACACGCGTTCCGCATCGAGAAAGCTGGAAAAACCTTGAGGTATACCTTTTTTCTTGTTGTTATTTATACAATTAATGCAATAGACGTGCGATTGTCAGTGGTTGAGTGTTGAGGAGTTTTTCAGAAGCGGAAGGTCCACGGCGGGGCCGATGGTAAAATTCCAGCCATAAGCCGTAATCTTTTCAACTGGTTATGGAAGGTCCGGATATCCCTCGGGGAACGACTTTCTCCACTCGTAGGCGTCGGCGATGATCCGCTCGACCTCGGGGTACTCCCTCTTCCATCCGAGCACGTCCTCGGCCCTCGCCGATGAGGCAACGAGGGTGGCCGGGTCGCCGGGCCTCCGGTCGCCGATCCTGTGCGGAACCTCGAGCCCGGTGACCGACGCGGCTGCCTCGATTACCTCGAGGACGGAGAATCCCGTACCGTTCCCGAGATTGAGGACGCCTGAGTATCCCTCGATGAGTTTCCCGAGCCCGAGTACATGGGCGGTCGCCAGGTCTTTCACATGGATATAGTCGCGTATGCATGTACCGTCCCTCGTGGGATAGTCATCGCCGTAAACGACGAGCTCACCGCGCCTGCCCATCGCCGCGTCGAGCAGCAGGGGGATCAGGTGGGTCTCGGGCCGGTGGTCCTCGCCGCGGTCCTTCGACGCTCCGGCCGCGTTGAAATACCTCAGCGACAATGCCTTCAGTTCCCATGCTTTCGAGCAGTCATCGAGCATCCTCTCTATCGCGAGCTTCGTGTTTCCGTAGGCGTTCACCGGCGCCAGGGCCGAGTCCTCTGTGATGGGCACCTCCTCCGGCTCGCCGTAGACGGCCGCGGTCGAGGAGAAGAGAAAATGCTTCGTGCCGGACTTTTTCATCGCGCGGAGGAGAGAGATCGCGCCGGTGACATTGTTCGTGTAGTACTTAAGGGGATCGGCGACAGACTCTCCCACCTGCGAGAAGGCGGCGAAATGGCAGACAGCCTCGACTCCTTCGCAAAGCACGCTCTCCACGAAACCGGTGTCGAGCAGATCGCCCTCGTGGAAGGCCGCTCCGGGATTGAGCGCCCCCCTGTGGCCGGTCGACAGGTCATCGATTATAACGACCTGGTGACCGGAGTCGATAAGGAACTCCGTTACGACACTGCCGATATATCCCGCTCCGCCTGTGACGAGGATATTCATCTATGCCTCCCGTCCGTACTTCGAAAGGTATTCTCCCAGATATCTGCCCGTTACGGATCTTTTCGATCTTACGATCGCGCGGGGATCGCCACAAGCGATAACTCGTCCGCCATCGTCGCCGCCTCCGGGACCGAGATCGATAACGTGATCGGCTCTCGCTATAACGTCCATATTGTGCTCGATCGTAACGACCGAGTGCCCCGCGTCGACGAGGTCGTCGAGGACGGAGAGCAACCTGTCGACATCGCTGACGTGCAGACCGGTCGTCGGTTCATCCATGATGTAGAGGTTGTTCTGACCGCCCGATTCGGCCAGTTCACGGGCTATCTTTATCCTTTGCGCCTCTCCGCCGGAAAGCGTGTTCGACGGCTGCCCGAGGCAAAGGTATCCGAGACCCGTCTTCGAGAGGACCCAGAGCTTCTCGCCGAGCTGGGGTACCTCGTCGAAGAAGAGGATCGCTTCGTCGACCGTCATCTCGAGCACGCTGGAGATCGACTTCCCCCTGTATTCGATCTCGAGGGTCTCGCGGTTGTATCTCCTTCCCTCGCACTCGTCGCACGGCACGAAGACGTCTGCCATGAAGTGCATCTCGACCCGCCTGTACCCCATCCCGTCGCACCGCGGGCACCTGCCTCCCGCCTTGTTGAAGCTGAACCTCCCCGGCTTGTACCCCCTGACGAGGGATTTCCGCTGCATGGCGAACAGTTCCCTGATGAACGAGAACCCCTTTATGTAGGTGACTGGATTCGACCGGGGGGTCGCGCCGATCGGCGACTGGTCGATGAGAAGGACCCTGTCGAGCTCTCCGTCGAGCTTCCATCCTGAGACACCGGGATGTCCCGGCGCGGGAGCCCTCTTTCCAAGGAGTCTGTAAAGGACGTCTACGACCAGGGTGCGCTTCCCCGATCCTGACACTCCTGTGACACATACGAGATTGCCGAGCGGGAAGGTCACGTCTGCCTTCTTCATGTTGTGTTCCGAGACTCCCATGAGGGTAACGGATCCGGTCGCTTCCCGGGGTTTATTGTTCAGCGAGACGTGCCCGTCGTTGCCGAACACCCATTTTAACGTGGCCGACTCTCCCTCCGGCGTTATCGCTGGTGCAGAGGCTGCATCCGATATGGATCCGTTGTAGAGTATTCTCCCACCATCTTTTCCCGGCCCTGGACCGAGATCGAGGAGATGATCGGCAGACATGATGATCGCGGGATCGTGTTCTACGACCATGACGGTGTTGCCGATGTCCCTGAGCCGCTCCATCACCTCGATCAGCCGGCTGTTGTCTGCCGCGTGAAGTCCCACCGACGGTTCGTCGAGGACATAGAGGGTATCGACGAGGTTCGCCCCGAGAGAGTTGGCCAGGTTGATCCTCTGCGCCTCTCCCCCCGACAGCGTGCGGGTCAGCCTGTCGAGAGTGAGGTATCCGAGACCGACGTCGATGAGAAATCCGAGCCTTGATTCGAGCTCGGAGAGAATATCCCTCGCTATCGCCTTCTCCTTCTTCGTGAACCCGGCCTTTCCCAGGACCGCGAGTATCTTCTCGGGGACCATCGCCACGAGGGCGCTTATCGAGCGCTCGCCCACGAGGACGAAGCGTGCCTCCTCCCTGAGGCGCGAGCCCTGGCAGGAACGGCACGTCGTGTACCCCATGTACCTGCGTGTGAAGAACCTGTGGCCCTTCTTGTAGCTCTTCTCCTTCATCCTCTCGAGGAATGGGATCACTCCCCTGTATTCTCCCTCGCCCTCGAGAATAAGTTGTTTCGTCTCTTCGGGGAGATCGATCCAGGGAACATCGACAGGGATCTTCATCCTTCGGCAGAACTTGAGCATCCTCGCGTGGAAATAATCGAACCTCTCCCTCGACCAGGGGTCGATCGCTCTTCCCTTCAGTGTCTTTCCGTTGTCGGGAACGATCATCTCCTCGGCCCACTCCATCCTGTCGCCGACTCCCTTGCATTCAGGACAAGCGCCGTAAGGGCTGTTAAACGAGAAGAGAAGCGGCGTCGGCTGAGCAAATATTCGCCCACAGCTCCCGCACGACGGCGCCAGGCTGTAACGGATCCTCGCCCCGCTCTCCGTTTCCAGTATGTCGACTATCCCTTCGTGCTCGCTGTACGCCGTCTCTACCGCCTCGGCCACCCTTGTTCGGGACGATTCCGCCACCTTCACCCTGTCTATCAGTATATCGATATCCGCGGCTTCCGATCCTTCCGCGGCAAAATCCTCTACTCTCGCCATCTCGCCGCCGACGAACACCCTCGTATACCCGCGGGCGAGCAGATAGCTTTTCCTCGCTTCCCAGTCGTCGGAACCGATTCCATCTCCGGGTATGAGCAGGTATATGCGCATGTCCCTGAAGAGCCGGAGTGTCTCGTTCGCCACATCTGTCGGTGTCCAGGACCTCACCTCGACTCCACAGTCGGGGCAGTGGATCCTGCCCGCCCTTGCGAAGAGAAGCCGGAGGTAGTCGTAGATCTCCGTTGCCGTACCGACTGTGGACCTCGCGCTCGTGACGGTGTTTTTCTGCCTGATGGCGATGGTAGGGCTAATACCCTCTATCGCAGCGAGGTCCGGCCGGTCGAGTTTCTCGATGAACTGCCTGGCATATGTAGAGAGCGATTCGATATACCTTCTCTG
>JAUWMD010000049.1 GCA_030613345.1 Candidatus Krumholzibacteriota bacterium | reverse complement strand
GTTCGAGGAACCCGTTTCGAGCACGAGATACCGCGGTAATCGCGGCGGAGGTATGGGCGGCGCGATGGGACGTTTCTTCGGATTCGGTTCACAGCAGAAGAGCCTCGTTGTAAAGGGAAGCGACTTCGAGGCAATGTCGCGGTTCACGAGCAACCTCGCCGATTACATCGACGATCTCGCGTCGACGGCCTCTGCAAATTATGACGTCATACCGGGCAGCCCCGAGATACGGCTGATGTTTGACATGCCCCTTCTCACCTGGCACGACCTGACACTGCAGTCGATCAGCAGGGAGTTGAACGCCTTCCAGCCTGAGCGGTCGACCGGACAGGTATTCAAGGACGGGACCGACGAGTACGAGATCGTCATCAGGAGCTCGGGCGTCGAGGAACGGCGTACCGACGACCTGCGCGAGATGTCTCTCCAGTCGCCTTCCGGCGCGGTCATCGATCTCGAGGAAGTAAGCAGCATAGTCTATTCGCGCGGCACGACGAGGATCAGGCGGGTCAACCAGGAGAAACAGATCTCGATAACCTACTCGTTCATAGACGGGATCAACGATTCTAGGAAGCTGCTCGACGCGGCCGAGCTGGAGATCGAGGAGCTGATCGCCGGGCTCATCGTCCCGCAGGGCATGGCTGTAGAGATGGTCGTGGACGACAGTGGTGTGGGTGACTTCAAGTTCCTGATACTCGCCGCTTTTATTCTTATTTACATGATCCTCGCGTCGGTCTTCGAATCGCTTACGACGCCTGTCGTGATGATGTTTACAATCCCGCTCGCCGCCATCGGCTCGCTCTGGCTTCTGATCTTCACCGGCACATCGATACAGGATCCGTACACGCTGACCGGATTCCTTATCCTCCTCGGCGTCGTGGTCAACAACGGGATCATACTGATCGACTACTCGCTGATACTGAGGCGCAGGGGCTACCGCCCGGCGAGGGCGCTCATGATGGCCGGCCAGGCGAGGGTCCGGCCGATCCTGATCACCGCCATCACGACGATCGCGGCGATGATCCCTCTTGCCATGGGAAAGGAAGAAGAGGTTTCCGTAATCGGTGCTCCTTTCGCCATTACCGTAATAGGCGGCCTGACGGTGAGCACCATCTTCACGCTTGTATTCATACCTGTCGTATATTCCGGGCTCGATTCGGCGCTCCGCTGGCTGAGAGGGCTCGACTGGGGAATAAAACTCGCTCAGGGACTGGCGGCTCTCCTGGGAATATGGCTCGTCTGGGCAAAGATCGATTCGCTGATCTGGAGATCGGCCCTGATAGCAACGCTTATAATGGTCATCCCTGCGGTGACCTGGTTCATCCTGGCGAGCCTGAGAAAGACATCGGCAAAGGTCATCGACCGCGGCAGCGCGATTACGATCACGGTGCGTAACCTCGTAAAGATCTACGACCAGCCGTCGAAGTTCGTCCGTGAATGGAAGAAGGGTGAACGTATCAGAGAGAGTCGCGGGGATACACGCACCAGCGACGCGGGAGACCTGCTCTGGCAGCTCCCCCTGCTCGGATTCATGATCTACTTCGTCTATATATACATCTCCTCTTTCTTCTGGGCCTTCGTGCTCTCGCACGCACTCTTCTTCTTCCTGCTGTCCGTCTGGGGCGGCTGGAGCAAGCGGCTGTCAGGGCTTGCAGGCTTAGCGGGACGCCTGCTGCGCTCGCTGTCGAGGGTGTTCATATGGCTCTTCCCTCTCGTCAACCTCGCCGTCTTCTACAGGAAATGGGACAATCTCGCCGCGGTGATCTTCATTGCGATCCTCTGGTTCACAGCCCTCGCTATCTTTTCCACCTCGCGCAGGCTCCACCGCGACAGGATCAACATAGCGAGGATCGAAGGGCGCCTGTCCGGCATCCGCCGCGCCCTATACCGCCTCGTGCTCATGATCCCGGTCATAGGAAAGCGCAGGCAGCCTTTCAAGGCGCTCGACCGCGTCTCGCTCGAGATCGGCAGCGGTATGTTCGGCCTGCTCGGCCCGAACGGCGCGGGCAAGACGACGCTTATGAGGGTGATCTG
This sequence comes from Candidatus Krumholzibacteriota bacterium, assembly GCA_030613345.1. GTDB lineage: Bacteria > Krumholzibacteriota > Krumholzibacteriia > Krumholzibacteriales > Krumholzibacteriaceae > JAUWCL01. The sequence goes on along the minus strand of JAUWMD010000049.1, from coordinate 9,848 downwards.
CGGGATCCTCGACCAGAGCTACGGCAAGGTCTACATCAACGGTATCGACACTGCCAAAAAGCGCGAGGAGCTGCAGGGACTGATCGGCTACCTGCCGCAGGAGTTCGGGACTTACGAGAACCTGACGGCAAGGGAGTTCCTCGACTACCAGGCGATCCTCAAGGGCCTCGCCGATAAGAAGAAACGTCGCGAGATGGTCGATTATGTCCTCGAGGCGGTGCACATCGAGGAGCACGCCGACAGGAAGATCGGGGCATTCTCCGGCGGGATGAAGCAGCGGGTCGGGATAGCGCAGATACTCCTGCACCTGCCGAGGATCCTCGTGGTCGACGAACCTACGGCCGGACTCGACCCTCGCGAGCGGATCAGGTTCCGAAACCTCCTCGTCGAGCTGAGCAGGGAGAGGGTCGTCATCTTCTCTACGCACATCATCGAGGACATCTACAGCTCGTGCAACAAGGTCGCAGTGCTGAACAAGGGGCAGCTGCTCTATCTCGACGAACCGGTGAAGATGACCGCGACAGCCGCCGGTAAGGTCTGGTCTTTCAGCGCCGAGCCGGCAGATTTCGAGAGGATCAGGAAGGAGCATCTCGTCGTCCATCACATGCGCGACGGAGCGAGGATAAAGGTCAGGTGCCTCGCCGATGAAAGGCCCGTACCCGACGCGCACGAGGCGCGGCCGACTCTCGAGGACGCCTACCTCTGGCTGCTCAGGTCGTCGGGGAGCGATGTCCTGGGCGTGCGGAAAGCGGCGGCGGAAGCCGCGGGAGGTGACGCGGATGAGCAGGTTTGACAGGGCTCGCAACATGATCGACTCGGCCACGAAGATATCTTCGTACAACCTGAAGATCGTCTTCGCCAACAAGTTCATCTATTTTCTGCTTGCCGCCTTCATATTCTTCCTCGCCGCCGGCGCCATCTCGTTCTTCTCGTCCGATTCGAACCCGGGCGTGCACGATGTATACTACATACTGATGTTCCCCGGCATCCTCCTCGTCTTCTACCCTACCGCCTTCGGCATCCAGAACGACGTCGACTCCAGGATGATCGAGATCCTCTTCGGCATACCCGACTACAGGTACAAGGTATGGCTGTCGAGGATGGCGCTGATATGGCTCATAGTTTTCGCGCAACTCGTAGTACTGACAATATTGAGCTCGGTCGTATTCGTCCAGGTGCCGATATTCGAGATGGTCTACCATCTGATGTTCCCGATCTTCTTCCTCGGAGCGCTCTCGTTCATGTTCTCGACCGTAATTCGAAACGGGAACGGAACGGCTGTGGTCATGGTGATAATCGGCATGGCGTTCTGGATAGCAGCGGAGGCCCTGTCGAAGAGCAAGTGGAACCTCTTTCTCAATCCGTTCCAGGTGCCCGACCAGATGACGGCCGCGGCCTGGTCCGGGATCGTCTACCAGAACCGCATCATGCTCGCCGTCGGCAGCGTGCTCGCCATCCTGTACGGGCTCTACAACCTCCAGAACAGGGAAAAGTTCATCTGACCCTCCCGGATCCCGCCGGCAGTATTGCACAGAGTCCCGATTGCTGTTAGCATTGCGGCCATGCATATCATTATCAAAAGATCGGTGCTGACAGTCTCCATCCTCCTTATCTTCACGACGGCAATCCATGCCGGAGACGCGGACCAGGGACCGCCAAAAATCGGCCTCGCCCTCAGCGGGGGCGGCGCCAGGGGCCTCGCCCACATAGGCGTACTCAAGGTCCTGGAGGAGGAGGGACTTCAGGCCGGGATCATTACCGGGACGAGCATGGGCTCGATCATCGGCGGGCTGTACGCGGCCGGGTATTCCCCCGCCTTTCTCGAGGAGATGGCCAGCGACGTCGACTGGTTCGGTTTGTTCCGCGAGACCGTCGACCGCAGGTACGTCTCGATGCGCCGGAAGATGTTCAGGGACCGCTACCTTCTCGCATTCCCTATCGACGGGGGCATGGTTCAGCTCCCCTCGGGCATTATCAAGGGCCAGAAGATCCACAGGCTTTTCTACGAGCTCAGCTGGCCCGTCATCGAGATCGACGACTTCAGTGAATTCCCGCGAGACTTCTCCTGCGTGGCGACCGATATCGCGACGGGCGAGCCGTACGTCATAGACAGCGGCACCCTTGCCGACGCGATGAGGACGAGCATGGCGATCCCTACCGCCTTCACACCTGTCCACAGGGACGGGCTCCTTCTCGTCGACGGGGGGCTCGTCAGGAATCTTCCCACGATCGACGCGATAAATCTCGGCGCTGACATAGTGATATGCATCGATGTCTCGAGTGAACTCGTAGGAAAGGACAGCATCAAGACAGTTCTCGACATAATCGACCAGACTACCGATATCCTGATGAAATCGACGATGGACGAGCAGAAGGAGCACTGCGACCTCTATATCAGGCCCGATCTCAAGACAGTGGGCACACTCGACTTCAGCGATGTTCCCTTCATAATCGAGCAGGGCGAGAAGGCGGCCCGCGCGCATATCGATGAGATACGCGCACTGGTCGAGAAGACGGGAGGATTCCGCGAGGCGCCCGAACAGATGGAGGAGACGCCCGAAACGTCTGTCGAGATATCGGGATTGAGACTCGACGGCCTCTCCGAGATACCGTCGAGTCTCGTGGCTTCTCTTATCGGGATCGATCCGCCCGCATCCGTAACGGCGTACGACATCGACAGGGCGCTGCAGCGACTGTACAGCACCGGATATTTCTCGAGGATCTCGTACCGGTTCGTCGCCGACGGCGGAGAAAGAACACTCGTCCTCGACATCGAGGAAGAGAAGATGGACTACTTCGGCCTTGGCCTCAGATACGACACACGGTGGGCGTTTTCCGTCCTCCTCGGTGCCCAGATCAAAAACCTGATCGGACACGGCTCATTGCTCAACCTCGACATGGTCTTCAGCAGCAGGGTCAACCTGCTGGGGGTCTATACACTTGATGCCGGCCTGGGGACCTGGTTCGTGCCAGGCCTGGCCGGCAACTACGTCGACGATTACATAGAGTCGTATGAAGAAGGGGAGCGGACGACGAGATGGGGAGTCAGGGCCGGCAGGGCCGGGCTCCTCGTGGAGAGCTCGCAGGCATACGTGTTCCGCTGCCAGATCGCCGGCGGCTGGGAATGGTACAGCATAAGGCCCGATATAGCGCCCCCCGGGACCGAGACCGAATCCGGCGGCCTTTTCCTTGCCGGAGGAGACCTGTGGCTCGACACGCTCGACCGGTCGTGGATGCCGCGCAGGGGGATCCAGCTCAAAGTCTCGGGGCAATACTTTCCCGAGATGTCGGTGAACGACACCTCGTACCACAGGGCGTACGCCCATGTCGTCGCAGCCCTCCCGTTCCACAACAGGGTATCGCTCCGCGGCCGCTTTCTCTACGGGATCACCGGCGGGGGAAGGCCCCTTCCCCACCACAGGTACACTCTCGGCGGGATCACATCGTGGTTCGATTATTACGGGCAGCGCGATGTCTCGTTCTACGGGTACGAACCCTTCGAGTTCTCCGGCTCGAACGCCTTCCTCGTCGGCGCCGCTCTTCAGATAGAGATCACCGGCAGGTGGCTCGTCGCCGGGCATTTCAACGCCGGCTCGGCCGTCGACGACAGAAACGAGGTCTTCAAGAGTAAGAATATACTTACGGGAGGGGCGGGTACCGTCGCGTACCAAACGCCGGCGGGACCGGCCGAGCTGACCCTCGCGGGCAGCGAACGCAACGGCCTGAAGCTCTGGTTCAGCTTAGGATACCGCTTCTGATACACGGGGCTGTCAGATCCCGTACCTGATCATGTAGAATAACTCGATTATGATTTCCTTCAGCATGGTCATTATTCCCCCTTCACAGCAACGCCGGCAGCCCGATTATCGAACATGTCCTTGACCTCGATATTCATCAACACCCAGATCGTGTAGATGCCGAGTATCGTCCCGAACGGGACGATGAGCAGGTTGATAAAGCCAGCCACGAGAAGCGTGATCCTCGCCCACTGCCTGTACTTGAGTATTCCTATGCCGCCGATCAGTCCGGGCAGGCAGGGAAGGAGCAGGCAGAACGAGATCGAGGTGCCGACTATCGACGTGATCGCCATCGCATCGGGATCGCAGGAGAGCATCCCCCCTCCTACCACGGCGGTGAACACGATCATCGCGGTGAGAATACCGAGCGCCCCCCACGCTATATGAAGAACACCCAGTATCGTTATATGCTGCTCCATATGTGCCCCACTCCTTTCGGCATTTCGCCAGAGCTCTATCAGAAGTCTTCCAGGTCTCCGAGCTCGGGGATCGATCTTCTCAGTTTCTTGTGCGTCCTCTCGAGATCGTCGGCCATGTCCTCGATCTTCTCTGCCTTCTTTTCGAGCTTCCTGGCCATCTTCTCGAGATCATCGGACTTTATCTCGATCTCGTCTTCCATATCGTCGCAGTCGTAGTCCTCGAGGAGGAGCTTCGCCGCGCATGCCACTGCGCTTACGCCGAGCTTCGCCCCCGCCAGGCCAATCCTCGCTCCCTCTTTGCCGATCTCGGCGGCCAGTTCCTCTATTTCCTCGTAGTCGCGGTAGTAGCGCCGGAGGAGCTTTTTCTGCTGCCTGTTCGTCCTGACTCTGCGGCCGTCGATGCAGAGCTCGTACTCTTTCGTGATCTCGACGATCCACTCCTCGTCCTCATGTTCGATCACGAGAGTGCCGTCTTCGAAATCGATGCTCTTCGCCTTGAAGGTCGAGTCGTCATCGTATCTGCATCGCCTGCTCGATTCGGCATCCGCCGTGAACATCACGGAAACAATCAGGGCCAGGGCGATCAGGGGCAATCTCTTCTTCATCAGTCGTCCTCCGTCTCTGATCAAAACGTTTCATCTGTATTGTGATACGCAGGTCGACTCGATCTTGTTTCACGCTTTTGAGACCATCGTCGATTGTGTACCAGCGTGGACAGCCTGTACGCCGAATGTGTACTGTATGGTACGGTCCTGGCTGTAAAGAGAGGTTGAATGATTTTTATGCGTACAGGTATCATATTGCAAATAAGATAGTTACATGATATATTTTCTGGAGTTGCAATTCGGCACCTCTCCTGCAAGGTTCCTGGATGTGAAGGTGGTACCGGAACACTGAATCGGGCATTTATTGTAAATCAGACAGACAGGGAACCTGTAATTCACCGATCGGAAGGAGCAGAGGATGAAGAGATACCTTGCATTTTCGATGATCCTCGTCTTCGCCATGATCGCGGCCGGATGCGAATCGGTAAGCGACGACCCGACATCTCCCGATAACTCGGGCGATCTCCCGCTTCAGGTCGTCGATCTCGATTCGCCAACGGGCGGATTCACGGAGACGGACGAGGAGCCGCTATTCGGCGACTCGGAGACATTTCAGACGCTTGAAGCGGGAGAGGGCGAGGACTGCGACTATCAGGACCCGCTCCGCAACCAGGAACATGTCCGCGAGATGGAGCGCAGGTACGGCGTCAGGATATACCGCTTCCGCGCGCTGTGGGGCAGGATGGTAAACGCCATCGACAATTCCACGGTCACCGACTGCTGCCCCGTCGACTGGTCCGGGGGTATGAAGCTCGAGGGCGGAGTGATTGTCATAGAGCGCGTCCTCAAATTCGACGCGAACGACGAGATCGTCCGTACGGGACCGAACACAATCAGGTGGAAATCGACGACCTGTCCGCATGTGGACGGCATCCAGGTCCGCCTGATAGTTCCGCCGCCGCCTGCGCCCGATTCGATCACAGCACAGCCCGGCATTCCCGACGAGGAGATCCCCGAGCCGACACTGACCATAGTCGCCGGCCCGTACGAGCGGACCTTCACGTTGGACGAGCTCGAAGCCCTCAGGATCATGGAGCCCGTCGACAGGTGCAACAACTACATGGCGATCGGCAGCCACAGGATACTCCCAGGCTGCCCGAACGGATATCTCCTCGGCAAGTGGAACAGGGTCGATGAGCCCGACACCCTAATCAATCCCGATACGGGCAAGATACGGGGCATAATCCTCGGTCACTTCAAGGGCATCTGGGTAAGCGAGAGAGGATGGGCCGTCGGCCACCTGAGAGGAATCTATGGCGTAAACAGCGCCGGAGAACGCAAGTTCTTCGGAAAGTATATCAACCCGAGGGGCGAATTCATGGGAATTCTCGCCGGTGACTGGGACGTCTACCCGACCCTGGCATACGATTCGATCAATGAGATGGGATCGTTCGAGGGCCTGTGGTACGGCCGCAATCACGGCGTAAAGGGACGCCTGAAAGGAGAGTGGGTCACATCTGCAGGCCAGGGATACTTCAAGGGTATCTGGGGCATGCTTTGCAACGACAGGATGTGATATCCACCTCTTGCGCGAGGGGGAGAGCCTGGCGGGGCGCTCCCCCTTTTTTATGACCGCACCGGCCTTCCATCCTATATCAGGCCGTTCGCCAGTGCGGCCACTCCCTCTCTGGTAAACGACCCGGTGGTCACCTTCAGGATCCCGCCGTGTATCGTCCGGTTCCCCGCAACGATATTCCCCGCCGCGAGAAAATCGCCGTCTCCGAAGAAATCGGTCACGATCCCCCCCGCCTCGGTGATCATCAATGCTCCGGCCGCCATGTCCCACGGCTTGAGGTACAGTTCCCAGAATCCATCGAGCCTCCCCGCCGCCACGTGCGCGAGGTCGAGAACGGCCGCGCCGGCGCGCCTCACTCCCCGGCAGTTGAGAAAGAGCTTCCTGAATGTATCGAGGTACGGATCGAGGTATTCGTAAGTGCGGAAGGGAAATCCCGTGCCGAGAAGACATTCTTCCAGGCTCTGTGCGGGAGAGACGGACAGGGACCGACCGTTGCAGAAGGCTCCCTCTCCACTGCCCGCCTCGAAAAGCTCGTCTCTCAGCGGATCGTAAATAACCCCGACAACAGGCTTTCTGTCCTCTATCAGCGCGACGCTCACTCCCACCTGTGGATACCCGTGTATGAAGTTGGTCGTCCCGTCGAGAGGATCGATCACCCAGAAGAGCTTCTCGCCGATGCTGCCGCCGCCCTCCTCGGCCATAACGGGGATATCGGGAAACGCGGCGGTCAGCATCGAGACAATCAACTCTTCGCTCGCCCTGTCCGTTCCGGTGACATAGTCGTTCCTGCCCTTTTCCTCCACGTCGCCGGACCGTGCGCCGAATCTCTCCCTTACCACTTCTCCCGCGGCCAGGACCGCCTCCCTCGCCGCCTCAATCCTTTTATCCATCTCCGTCCCTTTCATCTGCTCCATGAATATCGATCTTCAACTCCGCTTTCATCACTTCGAGAAACGCCCTTGCCGCAGCGGTGACATGTCTCTTCTCCGGTATCATCAGGCCGATCGACCTCTCTATCTTCAACCCCTTCACACGCGATCGCGCGAGCAAGCCCCTCTCGATCTCCCCCCTCACCGTCTCGTGCGGAAGGATCGAGAGCCCCAGCCCCGAAGCAACGAGATTCTTTATCGCCTCCTGGCTGTCGATCTCCATCGCCACCTCGAGCGTCACGCCCATCTCGAGCAGGGCGGACTCGATCATGCGCCTCGTCACCGACTCGCGGTGGAATGAGATAAACGGATGCCCGGCGAATGTCTCGACGTCTACGCCGCGCCGCGCCGCGGCGGGATGGTCCGGCGGGGCAATGGGAACGAGTTTCTCCCTGAAGATCTCTATCTCCTCCACTCCCGCCCTCTTTTCCGCCGAAAGGGTCCCGACGACGAAATCGAGCCTCCCGTCGAGCATCCTCTCGAGCAGGGGTGACGTAGACGATACATCGACCCGCAGCTCTATTCCGGGATACTGTCTCCGGAAGGAGGAATAGACCACGGGCAGGATGTAGATGCTCGCCGCGTCTATCGTTCCGATAGACAGCTCTCCGCTTGCCAGCCCGGCTATCCCCGAGATCTCCCCCGCCATCTCCCTCTCCAGCGCCGACATCCTTCTTGCGTAGTCGAGGACCTTCTTCCCCGCCTCGGTGAACCGCACTTTCCTCCCGACGACCTCGAAAAGGGTCGTCCCGAGCTCCTCCTGGAGCTTCCTGAGCTGGATGCTCACAGCCGGCTGCGTGACGAAGTGCGCCCTCGCCGCGGCTGTGATGCTGCCGGTCTCCTCGACGCTCAGCATGTATTTTAAAACCCTCATATCCATAAATTTAGTTTATCCTTATTATTAATATAATAAATTTGATTAATCCCGTCAAGAGGGTAAGATTTGCCGAAAGGTATCCTGACCACCACTCATCTGAAAGGAAAACTGAATATGGAGATCAAGAACAAGCCCGTAAAGCCGAAGGGAAAGCTCGGAATCCTGACCCCCGGGATGGGCGCTGTAGCGACGACGTTCATCGCCGGTGTCGAGTCGGTCCGCCGCGGCCTCGCGAAACCGATCGGATCGCTGACCCAGATGGGCACGATCCGCCTCGGCAAGAGGACCGACAACAGGACCCCCGCCATCAAGGACTTCATCCCGCTGGCCGGGCTCGACGACCTCGTGTTCGGCGGCTGGGACATCTTCGAGGACAACTGCTACGAGGCCGCGATGAAGGCCGGCGTCCTCGAGAAGGAGCTCCTCTACGGGGTAAAGGACTTCCTCGAGGGAATAAAGCCGATGAAGGCCGTATTCGACCAGAAGTACGTCAAGAAGCTCTCCGGCGAGTGGGTGAAGAAGGGCGACAACTGGTACGATCTCGCGCAGCAGCTGATGGACGACATGAAGAACTTCAAGGAAGAGAACGGCTGCGACAGGCTCGTCATAGTGTGGTGCGCCAGCACGGAGATCTTCATGAAGCCGACCGCCGCGCACGAGACGATCGAGGCCTTCGAGAAGGCGATGAAGGAGAACAGCCCCGAGATCGCGCCGAGCATGGTATACGCCTACGCCGCGCTCAAGATGGGCATCCCCTTCGCCAACGGGGCGCCCAACCTCACGATCGATATCCCCGCCCTGATGGCGCTGGCCAGGGAAAACAGCGCTCCCATCTGCGGAAAAGACTTCAAGACTGGCCAGACTCTTATGAAGACGATTCTCGCACCGGGTCTCAAGGCACGGATGATCGGCCTTGGCGGCTGGTTCTCTACGAACATCCTCGGCAACCGCGACGGCGAGGTCCTCGACGATCCCGAGTCGTTCAAGACGAAGGAGGAGAGCAAACTCTCCGTTCTGGAGCATATCCTCCAGCCGGAGCTCTACCCCGCGCTGTACGACAACTTCTACCACAAGGTGAGGATCAACTACTACCCGCCTCGCGGCGACACCAAGGAAGGCTGGGACAACATCGATTTGTTCGGATGGCTCGGCTACCCGATGCAGATCAAGATCGACTTCCTCTGCCGCGACTCGATCCTCGCCGCGCCGATCGTGCTCGACCTCGCGCTCTTCATGGACCTCGCGCAGAGGATCGGGTTCAATGGCGTTCAGGAATGGCTGTCGTTCTATTACAAGTCGCCGCAGCACGCTCCGGAACTCTATCCCGAGCATGACCTGTTCATCCAGCTGATGAAGCTGAAGAACACGCTTCGGTACATCCAGGGCGAGGAGATGATCACGCACCTCGGCCAGGAATATTACGACTGACCTGCAGTTTATAACAAGGAAAAGGCCCGCTTTATCAGCGGGCCTTTTTTATTCCATGACTTCCGGATCCTCCCCGACGGCCGAGGCTATGTTGTCGAGAAGGCCGAAGCAGATGAGCCTGTCATCGGGCAGGATCTTCTCCCCCGCCTTGGGCGCGGGCACCATGCCGTGCTTCCTTCGGATGGCCAGGACGAGTATGGCGCTGCTTGAAAGGCCCGACTCGGCGAGCGTCTTTCCCACGAGCCTGGCCGAATCGCTCACGACGAGCTCGGCTATT
>JAUWMD010000296.1 GCA_030613345.1 Candidatus Krumholzibacteriota bacterium | reverse complement strand
TCCAGGAGGGAAAGGTCAAGGAACTCAACCTCATCATCAGGGCCGATACGGATGGCTCGGTAGAGGCGCTCACCGACAGTCTCACCTCTCTCGACACCGAAGAGGTGAAGGTAAACGTGATCCAGAAGCTCGTCGGCATGGTGAACGAGAGCGATATCCTCCTCGCGTCCGCCTCGAACGCCGTGGTGATTGGATTCCACACCTCTATATCCCCGCAGGCGCAGCAGCTCGTCAAGACCGAGAACGTCGACGTCAGGTTCTACGAGGTAATCTACCAGGCGATAGACGATGTAAAGGACGCGATGTCGGGCCTGCTCGAACCGGAGATCATCGAGACGTCTCTCGGGGACGCCGAGGTGAGACAGGTCTTCAAGGTCTCGAAGACCGGCACGATCGCCGGATGCTACGTCACCTCGGGAACGATCAGGCGCAACGCCCTCGTCCGCGTGAGAAGGGCAGGGGAGGTCGTCCACCAGGCGGCGATCAATTCGCTGAAACGCTTCAAGGACGACGCCAGGGAGGTCCAGTCGGGGTTCGAGTGCGGAATCGGGGTAGAGGGCTTCGAGAATTTCGTCGAGGGTGACATCATCGAGGCATACGTCGAAGAGGAAAAGCACAGGACGATCGACTGAGCGGGAGGCACAGCATGATCGTCTCTTGCCTCAGAATCCGGCTGCATCTGCCCGGCTGCACTTCACTCAAGGAAAAGCGGTTTGTTCTGAAAAGCCTGAAGGACAGGCTGCGCAGCAGGTTCAACATCTCCCTCTGCGAGTACGGCAGCCAGGACAAGTGGCAGCTCACGGACCTGGGCGTTGCGACTGTCACGACCGATACGAGGGGAGCGGACATGGTGCTTCAGGCGGTTATAAATTTTATGGAAAAGGACGGCCGTATCGTACTGGTCGACATCGAGAGAGAGACATACTGATTCAGCGGAACACATCATGAGCGAGAGGAACAAGGGAAGGATAGAGGAGACGATTCGCCAGATGGTGGCGGCGCTTCTCATGCGGAAGGTCAAGGACCCGCGCGTGGCAAACGTCTCGATCCTGCGCGTCGAAGTCTCGAGGGACTATTCCATCGCGAAGATCTACTTCAACCTCATTGGCGGGAGCGAGCCGGAGAAGGTGGCCGAGGCGGAGAAGGGGCTGGCCAGCAGCAGGGGATACATGCGGATGCACATCAAGAAGCAGATCAGGCTGAGGGTCATCCCCGAACTGATCTTCATATTCGATTCGTCGCTCGACAGGGCGATGCATCTCGAGGAGATCATCGACGGGTTACACCGTGAGGAGGATGGCGAGGACGCCGAAGGGGAAGAACAGGGATGAGTGCGGAGAGATTCGAAACGGAATTCTCGGAGATGATGGCTCTGATCGACCGCCATCAGTCGGTTCTGGTGACGGGGCACATCGATCCCGACGGGGACTGCATCGGGTCGATGTTCGCCATCGCCCAGATGCTTGAGGAGATGGGCAAGAAGGTCATATGCTACGCCCCCGGCGAGATCTCCGATCTTTTCCTCAAACTTCCCGGCGCATCGATGCTCGCGGAGCGCGAGGAGGCGTCGAGCTTCGAGCACGACCTCGTAATAGCCGTCGATTCCCCGAACACGGCGAGGACGGAGAATTTTGCCAGGCCGTGTGAGAACGAGGATGTCATCAACATCGATCATCACCCGACGAACGAGATGTACGGCTGCGTGAACATCGTCGACGGCGCCGCCGCCGCGGCGGCTGTACTGGTATACAGATTTTTCATGTCGGTGGCCCCCGACAGGATCACGGCCGGTGTGGCCGACTGCCTCTACCTCGGCATCCTGATGGACACGGGCGGCTTCCGCTTCCAGAACGTCGATTCCGAGGCGCTCCGTATCGCCTCGGAGCTGATCGACTTCGGGGCGAGGGCGTACGAGCTGGCGCACGAATACATATATGTGGAGAAATTCACAACGCTCAGACTGCTTGGCCTCGTGCTCGATTCCCTGCGCCTGTACCTCGACGGACGTGCCGCGACGATGGAGGTCACCTCGGAGATGCTCGAGAGGACGGGGACTACACTGAAGGATTCGGAAGGATTCGTCGATTACGGCGCTGCGCTCGACGACGTCGAGCTGGTGGCGCTGTTCAGGGAGACCGCCCCCGGCGAGGTAAGGGTCAGTCTCCGCTCGAGAAACCATCACGATGTCTCGGCTCTCGCCGAGAGATTCGGCGGCGGCGGGCATGTCAGGGCGGCCGGCCTCACGCTCAAGACCGATCTGGCATCCGCAAGGGAGACGATCGTCGACGGCTTCGCGGAACTGCTCGGTTGAAGCCGCTCAGAGACGGCGGACCGGATATGGATGACAGACTCGATAATCTCGTAATACCTGTAAACAAGTCTCACGGCCTGTCGACATACGACGTCATCAGGCGCTTCAGGAAGGCTGTGAAGATAAGGAAGGTCGGGCATTCGGGTACGCTCGACCCGCTTGCCACAGGCCTCGTGCTGCTGCTCACTGGCGAGGCCACGAAGCTGTCGAGCTACATGATGGATCTGCACAAGACGTATGTCGCCGATATCGAGCTGGGCAGTTCTACAGACACCAACGATGCCGAGGGAAAGGTCGTCGAGACAGGAGACTGGAGCGGAATCACCGAAGAGGCGATCCGGTCGGTCCTTCCATCATTTCTCGGCAGGAGGGAGCAGGTCCCTCCGATGTTCTCCGCCCTGAAGCACACGGGGGTACCTCTCTATACGCTGGCCCGCAGGGGCGAGCATGTTGAGCGCAGGCCGCGCGAGGTCGAGACGTACGCATTGAGCCTGCTCGGCTGCGAGCTCCCGGTCTTCCGGATAGAGACCGTCTGCTCGAGAGGGATGTATATG
>JAUWMD010000163.1 GCA_030613345.1 Candidatus Krumholzibacteriota bacterium | reverse complement strand
GGAGTCATGGGGATGTCCGAGCCGATGCTCGGCATCTTCGAGGCCGTGCGCCGTATCGCGCCGACCGGTGTCTCGGTCCTGATTACGGGTGAGAGCGGCACGGGCAAGGCGCTGATCGCGCGGGCGATCCATAACCAGTCGACCCGCAGCGGCGGGCCGTTCGTCCCGATCAACTGCGGCGCCATCCCGGAGAACCTCCTCGAGAGCGAGCTGTTCGGCCATGAGAAGGGAAGCTTCACCGGGGCGCACGCGACGAAGACCGGGAAATTCGAGGCCGCCGACGGCGGCACCCTCTTTCTCGACGAGATAGGCGAGCTCCCGTCCGCCCTCCAGGTCAAGCTGCTTCGCTTCCTCCAGGACCAGATCATCGAGAGGGTCGGAGGCGGAGAGCCGATCCAGGTCGACGTGCGCGTCATAGCTGCGACCAACCGCGATCTCGAGGAGATGATCGAGGAAAAGGCCTTCAGGGAGGACCTGTTCTATCGCATCAATACGATAAGAATATCGATCCCCCCCCTGCGCGACAGGGGCGACGACATCCTTCTCCTCGCCACGAGGTTTCTCCGCCGGTACGGCTCGGAGTTCTCGCGCTCCATGAAAGGCTACAGCCGGGCCGCCATCGAGGCGATCCACTCCTACCGCTGGCCGGGAAATGTCAGGGAGCTGGACAACAAGGTCAAGAGAGGCGTGATAATGGCCGTCTCCAACCTGATCCAGCCGTCGGACCTAGACATCCCGTTCGACGGCGACACGGGCTGGGAAACGGCAGGGGAGCCTGCATCCCTTGATGTCGCCGGCGAGATGACTCTGAAAGAGGCGCGGGAGAAGCTCGAGAAAGGGATGGTGGTGGCCGCACTCCTGCGCACGTCGGGAAACGTCTCCGCCGCGGCGGGCGAGCTCGACGTGAGCCGGCCAACGCTTCACGACCTGATGAAGAAGCACGGCATCGACGCGGACGATTTCCGCGCCCCGAAAGACAAAAAGTGATTGTGCACCGTGAGATTCGTATAATATTCATATCATGATCAAGAGATGGCGGAGTCATTCCATACTGTCCACCGCGGCGGCCCTCGCCGTCCTGGCAGGCATCGGATGCGGAGATCACTCGACCGGCCCGGGCGAGACCGATACCGTCACCGTCGTCTTCAGGGACGGCGCATCTCCCCTTCCGACATATCTCGGAACGAGCGACGCGGTGATCAAGAATGGGCCATACTATGCGACAAGAAACGGCAACTACGGCACCCGGCCGGTCGACACGCTCGGCGTGGTCGATACAGACGGCTTGCTCTACGAGCAGAGAATGCTCGTCAGGTTCGATCTCACGTCGATAACAGACTGCGGCACCGTGATCAGCGCCACCCTCACGCTCAGCATGACTCCCGAAGACACGAACCGCACCGTCTGGCTCGACGCCTGGGAGGCGACCGTTCCCGAGACATACCCTAGATCGTGGGTGGAAGGGTCCCTGACCGGCGACGGCGTATCCTGGGAGTACCTGGACGGAGTATCCGAATGGACTGCCGTGGGCGGCGACGTCCTCGAGCTGATCGATTCGAGAGAGGTCAAGGCCGACACCGTTGTCACCTTCGAACTCGACCCGATCAGGGTCCAGACCTGGATAAAGATGGAGTGGAAGAACCACGGCGTGCTTCTGATGCCGAGGAGTTCGGGGGAGGAGGCATTTCTCCACGCTTACATGCGGGAGAACGCCGCCGCCGCACTGAGGCCCGAGCTCCATATCATATACATCAAGGGCGGGTGAGGCGGCTGACACTTCCGGGGTTCCCGGAAGAGGATTCAGGCTACTCGCTGCCGGTATCGTCCGAGACACCGGGTTCCCTCCCGCCGCCGCCGACGTGATGGATCCTCAGCACACCGCTGCTCTCCCCCTCGCCCATGTACATGGTCACGTGAGGGAACGGGATCTCGATCCCCTTCTCGTCGAATGTATTCTTCAGCCTGCGCCGGTACTCCCTTGCGACATTCCACTGCTCGCGAGGCCTGGTGGTGATCCGCGCCTTGATGTTGACCGAGGAGTCTCCGAAACTGTCGAGACCGAGCATCTCCATCGGTTCGAGTATGCGGTCGCTGAATCCCGGATCCTTCGCCAGCTCGTCCGCGACATCCTTCATCACCTGCATCACCTCGTCGACGTTCTCCTTGTACGCAACGCCGATTTCGAGCACGGCCCTCGAGTACTCCTTCGTCATGTTCGTCACGACCGCTATCTCACCGTTCGGTATGATATGCACGTTGCCGGAGAGGTCCCGCAGCGTTGTCACCCTCATGTTGATCGACTCGACGAGCCCCGCCTTGCCGGCTATCTCGACTACGTCGCCGATGTTCATGTGGTTTTCGAGAAGGATGAAGAACCCGCTGATCACGTCCCTGACGAGACTCTGCGCCCCGAAGCCTACGGCCAGCCCGACGACTCCCGCCCCTGCGAGCAGCGGCGCGATATTTATCCCGAGGGCCTGCAGGGTCATCAGGGCCGCTGCTATCAGTACGATCGCCCTCACGGTCTTCTCGATCAGCCCGGCCAGGGTCTCCGTCCTCTTGGCCCTCTCCATATCGTCCTCGGCCTTGACGACGATCGTGTTTTTGGACCTGTTTATAATGATCCTCACGATGCGTATGGCGATAAACGAGAAGATCACGATTGCTAATATCCGGGCACCGCTGGTAATCAGCCATTTCCATATGAGATCGAGAAATTCCTCCATCTGCAGTTCTCCTTTCAGGCTTCCCTTTTCTTTATTATCTTCCCCGTGGCGTCACTGAAGGGGATACCCGCCGCTGGTGATTCTACAACGGGACGGCCGCGTGTAAAACAGGAATCGCAGCCGGGCGGCCTGTTACGGCACCGGTGTTGCATCTCCCCGACACAGCAGCCGCCGATAGAGATCGGCCCGAACCGGATATTCCCGGGAGTATCCGATCGCTCCCGAAAGGGAAAGATCGTTTCCGGCACTTCCTCCGGCCCTCTGCGGGACCGTCCGGGGGAGTTACAGAGGTATCGCATAATGCGCTTGTTCGTGATCATCCTCGTTACCGCCGCGGCGATATTTCTCGCCTGTTTCGAGTCACCCTCGGAACCGGTCGGGGACGTGGGCTCGCCCCCCGGCCCTCAACAGTGGCCGATGCGGGGAGTGACACACTGGAGTAGTTTCTTCGAATGGGACGAGACGACGACTGCCGCGGCCGCGAAGGCGGGTCTGCTGATCTTTCCGATCGACCGGTGCTTCTCCCCCGACGCCGTCGATATCATCGCACGGCTCAGGGAGCTCAACCCCGACCTGAAGATACTCGGATATCTGACCGTCCTGCAGGTCACCGAGCTCTACCCCGACACCGCCTATCTCAAGAGATCGCTTCCGTGGACGCTGGACTTCTACAGACTCGTCGAGGACAAATGGGCATGGACAACGACGGGCGACACATTTCACGTCTGGCCAAAGACGATCTTCCTCGACCCGATTAACGGGGACGGGGAGGCTGACATGGAACTCCTCACAGGTATCGTCGATCTGCTCGAGGAATACACCGGCAACTGGCCGGAGGCTGTCGACGGTGTGATGCACGACTACTTCATGTACCGGCCCTATGTCAGCCCCTACAATGACAACGTCGAGGGCGATGTCGACCTCGACGGAGACGGTATACCGACCGGCGAAGACGAAGACGAGCTGGCCGTCTTCCTCCGCTGGCAGAAGGATTACGCCGCGGCGATCAGGTCGAGGCTCGGGGCCGATTTCATACAGATCGCAAACGGCAGGGTCCCCCAGGAGGACGATGAGCTCGCCGGGTATCTCAACGGGATATTCTACGAGCTCTTCCCCAACATGTGCTGGGGCGTGACAGACCGCACGGGATTCGAGAAGCTCCTCGCAAACCAGGCCGATGGCTGGCTCGCGAAGGCTCACGGCCGGACCTGGAGCATCCTGACCAATAATACCATCGAGTACAACAACAGGTTCTGCATGCTTTCCAGCCTCCTCGCCGGCTGTTTCTACACCGAGCTGATCGGCGATTTCACCTTCCGCGGATGGACGATCGATATCGATGCAGGAACTGCGCTCTCCGGCCTGACGATAGAGGGAAAGGCCGACAGCATCTTGACTTACAAACGGTCTTTCAGTGAGGGCGAGGCCCTGATATCGTTCAGCCCACACGGTGGCCGCCGCGAGTGGACATTCATCGAAAACAACTGAGTGGTACGATAATTGCGTGTTGCGACCGAACAGGCGGACAAATCCGCCCCGTGCGGCAGGTCCCGTTACATGAAAGGTGTTGTTGTGTCAGGAAAAAGAGGCGGAAGGAGAGGCGGCAATTCCGCGGTTCTCGACGCGAAACCGCGAAAGAGAGCCAAGAGGGCGAACGGCCGAAGCGCAGCGCTGACCATAACCAACGGCTGTTTCGCCGGTCTCGAGATCATCCTGAAGAAGCGGAACACGACCCTTGGATGCGCCGTGTCGTGCGACATCTGTCTCGACCACGCGTTCGTCGCCGACGAGCACGCGATAATCCGCAGTTCCAACGGGGTTTACATGATCGAGGACCTCAACAGCAGGCACGGGACGTCGGTCAACGGTGAGGAAGTCCACAAACGCGCCCTGAAGCGCGGCGACAGGATCCTCATCGGGATGTTCGAGCTGAGATTCTCCTGCTGATACCGTCCATTGTCCCACCCGATATGTCTTTTTTTATTCAGCGGCATCGCATTTTCTGATAACATGCCCCGCGTGACGGGACGGATGATCTCCCGCTCCCGCACTGGCAATAAGCCGGCGGCCGTCTTTCTCCCGATAAGGGTCGAGGCGGGCCGGCATTCATCGTTTGAAAGGGAGTAGCGCAGTTGGAACAGGTAAACGAGCAGAAAACAGGAGTCGGCTCTTTCCCCAAATCGTTCTGGGTCGCCAACGTGATGGAACTCTTCGAGAGAGGGGCCTACTACGGCCTCAACTCTCTCCTGGCGATCTACCTCACCGGAAGCGTTGCCGACAGGGCCAGGGGATTCGGTTTCGGCGGTCTCGGATTTTCCGAGGACATGGTCGGCCTGCTCCTGGGAGTCGTCTACGCGATCACCTACATCGTCCCGATCCTCGGAGGGGCGCTTGCCGACAGGTACGGCTACAGGAAGATGCTCCTCGTCGCCTTCGCCCTCCTCTCCGCGGGATACTTCATGTCGTCCCAGGTGACCGCCTACGGGGTGATCTTTTTCACACTCGTCGTCATGGCCATGGGTTCCGGCCTGTTCAAACCGATCATATCCGGCACTATCGCCCGTACGACGCACGAGGGCAACTCGGGGATGGGCTTCGGGATCTACTACTGGATGATCAACCTCGGCGCGCTCGTCGCCCCCATCGTAGCCGGTCTCGTCCGCTGGAATTTCGACTGGAGAATGGTCTTTATCTTCAGCTCGATCTACTGCGCGTTCATGTTCTTCCCGACGATCTTCCTCTACAAGGATCCCCCGAAGCCCAAAAGCACCAAGGCGTTCAAGGAAGTGATGTCCGGCGCGCTTATGGTCCTGTCCGACGCACGGTTCATGCTCCTTATCTTCGTATACTCGTGCTTCTGGATCCTCTACTTCCAGAACTTCGGTACGGTCCTCTGGTCCCTGCGCGATTTTGTCGACCCGGCCCCGATCAACAACTTCTTCGCCAGCCTCGGCCTCAACTACAAGTTCGGGCCCGAACACGTCACGGTGGTCAACGCAGGTACGATCGTGCTCCTGCAGATCTTCGTCAACATGGTCGTCAAAAACAAGAAACCGCTGCCTACGATGGTCGCCGGGATCCTCATCGGCTCCATCGGGTTTCTTGTTCTCGCCTCGTCGCAGCACGCATGGATCTTCATCCTCGGTATCGCCGTCTTCTCGATCGGCGAGATGACCTGCCATCCGAAGTACTACTCCTTCATCGGTCTCGTCGCGCCGCAGGACAAGAAGGCGGTATACATGGGGTACGCCTTCCTCTACGGGGTGATCGGGTCGCTCGTCGGCTCTAACGTCGGCGGCGAGATGTAC
>JAUWMD010000032.1 GCA_030613345.1 Candidatus Krumholzibacteriota bacterium | reverse complement strand
GAGAGACCGACGATCTTCTCGAGAAGCTGCGGATCGACCTGATTTCCCAGATATCTGAGATACAGGATATCCGCCATTCTCCTGAGAGACGGATCCTTGAGCTTACCGGAGTCGCGGGCTTTGAGAACGAGCCCGAACGCGGCCTTGTCGGAATAGATCCTCTCGATCTCGAGCCTGATATCGGAATACCTCCTGAAATCCTCTTCCGCTCCGCTGACGGCTGCATTCCAGTAAGCGATCGCTCCTTCTTTCTCGAGGGGCACCACCTTCTCGACATGCTTCTTGACAAAGATTCCGAATTCCATTTCCACATCCTCGCCGCATGAAATGAAAGCCGCCGAAGCGGCGACCAGGATCAGTACCGTTCCCGTAAACCGGCCTTTCATCGCCGTTCCCCTGCAGTCAGCGTGATCCTCCTGCCATCTACCTCGAACGACGTCTTCGTATAGGTGATCTTCGCGGTGATCAGGCCTCCTTCGAATCTGATGAGGTCGATGCCCCTGCGTTTCTCATTTTTCCCCCCGAAGCACTTGGCCGGACCTTCGTAGACCCAGGGAAAGACCACGGTCTGTCTGTCTTCGTCGATGACGACATCCTCGCTGACGAATCGGAAGCCGCCCGCCTCGAACCATTCCTCCCAGGCCTTCCGGATATTTTCTCTGCCCTCGATCCTCATCCCCGTCCATGTCTCGAAAACGGCGTCATCGCTGAACAGGGCGACGACCCCGTCGAGATCGTAACGGTCCCATGCCTCAAGCCATCCCTCGAGAGTCGAGGCTATCTCTTCCCTTGTCATCATTTCTTCTCCAGCGTTCCGAGTCGCGCCCTCGCCTCGTCCGCCCATTCGCTGTCCGGATCGAGCTCGAGATACTTTTTCCAGTTCCCCTCAGCCTTCGATTCCTCGCCCATCTTCTCCTGGGAAACGGCGAGAGAATACAGCGACGTCAGGTGGCCGGGATCGATGTCGAGCGCCCGGCGGAAAGCCCTTGCCGCATTGCTGTAATGGCCCTGGTGAAACCTCGAGTTGCCCAGCGCGAAATAATACTCCGCGTTGCCGGGCTCCCTCGTCACGAGATCCTCGAGAACGGTCTCGGCGTTGCTGTGAAGGCCGAGTTTCTGATAGGTGACGGCCAGATTAAACGAGGCTTCATGGAGACCGGAGTCTTCCCTGAGGGCCTCCCTGAATTTCTCGACCGCGCCGGCGTAATCACCCCTCCCAGCGAGATCGAGCCCCTCGTTGTAGATCGACGCCGCATCGAGCCTCGAATCGAGTATGTCGAGATCCTCAGGGAAGAGAGGGATGCGGATACCTTTTCCAGCCGGCGGCGGAGCCGCCGGGTCCGCCCCGTTGAACTGCGCGAGAGCCTCGGTCCTCAGCCCGGAGCCGTAAAAATCCTCGGAGATCGACGCCCAGCTCTCGCCGGGGATGACCTTGTGAGTGACTATCCTGGCCGGCTCTCCGGTACTGACGCTCCTTCCCCCACCGCCGCACGAAGCCATCGCGGCGGCCAGGATCGAAAACAATATCGCCGTCCCGACGCGGTTCACCATCACTTGCCACCCTTTCCCTTCCCGGCGCTTCCTGCTTTTCCGCGTTTCACATCTTTCCCGGTGACAGAGGCCGCAACGGCGGCCTCGAATACCTCTCTCATTGTCACGCCGTGTTTTTTCGCGGCCTTCCTGCACGATTCGTATTCGGGCGCGGTCTTGACGCCGCCCTCCGGAAGGACGGCGAGCTTCACCGTTATCCGGCCGAACGCGGTGTCGACTCCGGCGGTGGAGCGTTTCAGCTCCATGCGTTCCTCGTACCCTATCCTCACGCCTATGGTGGTAGTCTCCTCGAAGAGCGCTCGTGTAAGCCTCTCTGCCGACCCGGGCCGGCACAGGACGGTGAGCAGCACGCCGGGACGGTTCTTCTTCATCGCAACGGGCGACATGAAGACATCGAGCGCCCCCTCCTCGAACAGCTTCTCATGGACGTATCCGAAGAGCTCGGGCGTCATATCATCAATAGTCGTCCTGATGACGGTGACAAGCCCTCGCGGGTCGTCATTTCCTCCACCATCGGCGCCGGTACCGGAGCAGGCGACGGCGCGGAGCATCCCCGGTTCGCCCCCCTTCTCGCGGGTTCCGGCAGCGTATACGACCCTGTCTACCCGGAGCGGCATGTCGGCCGGCAGCTCATCGGCGAGCGATACGGCAAGCGCCGCGCCGGTGGGAGTCACAACCTCCCCCTCGATCGTGCCGAACGATATCGTCCTGGATTTCAGTAGCTCGAGCGTCGCCGGCGCTGGGAGAGGCAGTGTTCCGTGAGAGAAGGTGACCGTTCCGCTCCCGAGGATGAACGGCCTGTGATAGAGCTTCGGGAATCCGAGCAGCGATAACGCCACTGCCGTCCCGACGATGTCGACGATAGAGTCGACCGCACCGACCTCGTGGAAATGCACATGCTCGGTCGGGACGCCGTGTATCTTTCCCTCCGCCTCGCCGAGCACGGTGAACGTCCTCGAGGCTGCTTCCTTCTCTTCCCTGCCGAGTTTTGAACGCCTAATCATGGAAAGTATGGCCTTCAGGTCCCTCGGCTTCGCCCTGTCGGGGCAGATGACCCTGGCCCTTACCGCTGTCACTCCCCTTCGCTTGACCCTGCCTGCGACAATCCGGAATCTCTCGAGACCTGGCAGCGTGGCGACCCGTTTCTGGACCTCGCGCCTGTCGGCACCCAGTGCGAAGAGGCACCCGAGAAACATGTCGCCGCTGAGACCGACCGAAGGATCCAGCACTATTATATCGATCGTATTATCAGCTCTGCCCGCGTTGCCCGCATTTTTCGCCCGCCCGGCGCTTTTTGAACTTCCTGAATCAATGATTATTTTCTGCAATCTATCCTCCCGGCGACGCACGGCTTGAACATGCCGCGGGCCTGAAAATCTCTCATTTGTCCGGATATATCTGTCGGCAGATGACCGCTGCGGCGTAGGCGGCACCGAAGCCGTTGTCGATATTGACGACCGTGACTCCCCCGGCGCAGCTGTTGAGCATCGCCAGCAGCGCGGCGAGCCCGCCGAAGCTCGCCCCGTAACCGATGCTCGTGGGAACTGCTATGACGGGAGCGGCGGCCATCCCCGCGACGACACTAGCCAGGGCGCCCTCCATACCCGCAACGACGACGATGACGTCGGCCTCCCTGATCTCCTCCCAGGACGAAAGGAGCCTGTGGAGCCCGGCTACCCCGACGTCGTAGAACCTCCCTACCCTGCAACCCAGATACTGCGCAGTCAGGGCCGCCTCTTCGGAGACGGGTCTGTCGGAGGTTCCTCCGGCGACAACGGCGACAAAGCCCTTCTCTTCCGGATGCGACTGCCTGACGGCGAGCAGCCTGCCGTCCTCATGATAGACGGCGCCCTCGATCGAGCCGGATACCGCCGCAAACTGATCCGGCGTGCACCGCGTCGCGAGAAGGTCGGAGCCGTGCTCGAGGATCCTCGTCGCGATGCCCGTTATCTGTTCCGGAGTCTTGCCCTCGCAGAATATCACCTCGGGGAATCCGCGCCTCAGCTCCCTGTGATGATCGATCCTGGCATACCCGGTGTCTTCGAAAGGTAGCGTCCTGAGGCGTTCGACCGCCTCGTCCACGCCGGTCTTTCCACCGGCCACATCGCCGAGGAGTCTCTTCAGGCTGTCCCTGTCCATCTCTTATCCATATCCTCTCTGAGTTCGCATACTATCTCCGTAGCTTCGGCGATAGATTCAGCGGTGGAAAGCCTCATACGATAATCCTTCACATCGGGCAGTCCACTGAGGAACCACCTGTACTGCTTGCGCATCTCGACTACGGCCCGTCTCTCGCCCTTCCATTCCACCTCCATGCGGGCCAGCCGGATCATCGCGCCGGTCTTTTCCGCCAAACCGGGACCGGTCCACGGCCGTCCCTCGAGAACCGCCTTTATCTCACTGAATATCCAGGGGTTCCCGAACGCGCCTCTGCCTATCATAACAGTTCCACAACCTGTTATCTCGACAATTTTCAGGTAATCGTCCGCTCCCCACACATCGCCGCTCGCCACCACATCTATCGACAGCGCCTCGCGTAATCTCGCGATGTGTGTCCAGTCGGCCTCGCCCGCGAATCCCTGCGTGCGGTATCTCGGATGGAGCGTCACGGCTGTAATCCCCGCGTTTTCCGCCGTCCTTCCCGCCTCGACGAAGTTCTCCTCGTCCGGGCTCCATCCGCTGCGTATCTTGGCCGTCACGGGAACGGTCGACACCGAAACAACGGCCTCGCAGATCCGGCCCATCATGTCGATGTCGCGCATTATCGCCGCACCGCCGTTTCGTTTTATCACCTTCTTGACGGGACACCCGAAGTTCAGATCGATAAACGCGGGTCCCGTCCGCGTGACGATCGCAGCCGCCTCGGCGAAGACCGCGGGATCAGAGCCGAAGAGCTGGACTCCCACCGGCCCTTCACCGGGCAGCCGTTCGATCAGACGTGCCGTCTTCTCGCCCCCGCGTATCAGCCCGTCTGCGCTGACCATCTCGGTAACGGCAAAATCGGCGCCGTACTCGAAGCAGAGCAGCCGGAACGGCGGATCCGACCAGCCGGCCAGCGGGGCGAGCCCCGTAGCGGTCCCGGCAAAGGGAGAATCCTTGCGTTCGGGAGGATTACCAGTCATGAGGCGGCTCCCGTCAGAGCATCCCGTCAGAGGCTGTGCGGCACGAGATACAGGGCCAGGCTGAGGACCGAAGCAAGAATGACGGCGGCAGCAAAGACTCTCGTACCCGCCACGTCGCGCCCCGTCCTCCTGCACGCGAAGCTTTTCCACGAGAGAACCGCGACGATGAGCCAGAATATGGCGATCAGCTGCGTCTTGTTGTCGGTTATGTCGTAGCCGAAGGGGAAACCCTCCCATATCGGCCCGAACCTCTGTGCGTTGAGAACGAACCCGAGCGGCCACCCGCCGAGGAAGGTGAAGAGCAGGACCCACCTCACCTGCGCCCCGGTGAACTCCTTCTCCTCACGCATGAAGAGTATCATAAACGCGCCGAGCATCGCTTCGACGATGAAAAAGAAAGCGGCGAACATGCAGAGGATATGCAAAACGAGAACGGTAACCGATACCTCTCCCTTGTATTTGATCAGATAATTCCCTTCCTGAAAAGAAGCGCTTGACGTACCCGCCTCGGATATTTCTTCATGCGATATCCGGAAGCCGTACTCGATCCTGCTGCCCTTCTCCTTCCCGGGAAGCCTTGCCGCCCAGACCCCCTCCGAGATCTCCGACATCCCGACCGTCTCGAACACATCCTCCCCTGGAGTGCGGTAGCGGACGACGGCATCTATCTTCACGGGCGGGGCGACGCTGAGAATGATCTCGGGCTGCCCGGGCCCGACCTGCTCGAATACGGTCAGATGAGTGAGGCGGACATCGCCGTATGTCATTTCCATTTCGGAAGGCCTGTTTTTCGACATCCTCCTTGCGACGACGAATAAAAGCAGTGTTACCAGTATTCCGACAAGTACCCGTTTTCTCATCGCAGACCTCCATTGCGTTTCGATATGAAAGATAATACCTTATCGATTATGAACGGTTCAAAGGTTTTCACCGTGGATACCGTCGTTTCCGGGAACGGCCTGCCGGTCCCCGCCGACGTCAGGACCGCCTTCAGGGACACCGAGAGGCCCGTTATCGTCGTTTGCCCCGGATTTCTCGCTTACAGGAGATGGGGTTTCTTCCCCTGGGTATCGGAACGCCTCGCAGCGGCTGGATTCCATGTCGTGACGATCAGCTTCTCTCACAGCGGCACCGACGACAGGACGGGGATGATCACCAGGCCCGCCGAATTCGCCTCGGACAAGGTATCTACCGAACTGTCGGACCTCGACCGGGTCCTGCGCTGGATCGATTCTGAGCGCTTCCCCTTTCCCGCAGCCTCGTCGAGGGGCCTCTTCGGCCACAGCAGGGGCGGATCGGTCTGCGTACTCACCGCGCAGTCGTTTCCGGAGATCAGGTCGATCGTCACCTGGTCGACACCATCGAGGCTGGACCGGTACACCGACCGGAGAAAAAAGGAATGGAAAAGGACCGGCGCTCTCGAATTCTCCGACAGCCGCTCGCCCGCACCGCTTCGGCTCGACTACTCGTATTACGAGGACATCGATGCGAACCGGGAGAAGTACGATCTCCCCAGGGCCGCCGCCGGACTCGGCATCCCCCACCTCGTGGTGCACGGTGAACGGGACGCGGCCGTGTCCATCAGCGAGGCGAAGGCATTCTTCGAACTGCCGGGCAGGAGCGAGCGGAGACTCGAGACGATAAGGGGATGCGGACATACCTTCGGGGTCACGCACCCCATGGCCGAACCATCGCCCGCACTCGAAAGGGCCGTATCGCAGACAGTCGAATGGTTTGCTTCGACCATCAGCGTAGAGTAATATACATACTGTCGCACCTGCCTGCGCACGGCCGGCGTGATATGAGCCGCAGCGATCCCTGAACCGGCTGAGTCCCTGGAGGAGAGATGTCCGTTAAACACAGAAACGCTATTATAATCGGGGC
Organism: Candidatus Krumholzibacteriota bacterium; assembly: GCA_030613345.1. GTDB lineage: Bacteria > Krumholzibacteriota > Krumholzibacteriia > Krumholzibacteriales > Krumholzibacteriaceae > JAUWCL01. The sequence goes on along the minus strand of JAUWMD010000032.1, from coordinate 7,624 downwards.
TGCTGTCGTCGTCATCGTGGCGCTCGTGGCCGGAATGGGATGGATCTCCTCGAGATCGTACTACAGGGCCGCCGGCAGGGTTGCTTCATCCATGCCCGCCGACCTGCAGACCAAGTACGGCGAGGAGCTGAAGTACACCATCGACAAGTTCTGGACCTGCTACAAGGAAGAGATCTGTTCACGAAACGACATGACCGACATAATGGACAGGATGAAGCGCCTCACATCGGGCGGCGAGATCACCGACAGCGACATATTCGAGTTCATCGGATTCGTGAGCCGCCTCTATACCGACCGGCTGGATGATTATCACAGGGAAAACATTCTCAGGATGGAAGAGGAGAATCAGTCGGACAGACAGCTCACGCCGGGACGTCCGGACAATCAGTCTGACAGGTAGAATCTCGACATCATCTCACGTTCGACGTCGCGGAAATTCCTGAAGCTGATGCAGTCTATCTTCTCGCGCTCGCAGTGGTCGAGCAGGTCCCCCTTTGCAAACACCATGTCGGCGTGCTCCGACGGACACCTGTCGCTGTACCCGTTACCGATGTATACTGTGAAGTATCCTTCGCCGCGCAGTCTGTCCACGTGCGCCTTCTTGCAGTTCCCGCACATGTCGCAGAGCTCGGGCAGGTACCAGGGGAATTCCACCCCGGCGATCCTGTCCCCGTCGGTGACGAGATGATTGGATTTATAATCGATGAATCCGAATCCGTACGTCATCAGGATCGAGTCGATATAGTAATCGAGCCCGTCGCTGAGGATCATCAGCTCGAACTTGCGCCTGTTGCAGAAATCGACAAAATCCTTGAAGAAAGAATCGAGACGCTCGTTCTCGATGAAGTCGTCGAGGTCGCTGAGGCCCGCCTGCACCCACGCGACCTCCTTCTCGAGACACTCGCGGGAGCTGATCAGGCCGATCTTCCACTTCTCGAGGAGTTCCTCGTGGGCTTTTCGATCGGGAATGAACTTCTCGAAGAAATGCTGCCCGACGTCCCGAAGCGTGATCGTACCGTCAAAATCGCTGACTATGGCGATCCGTTCGATCTTCAATCGACCTCCGTCTTCGCGGCTTCGGCCTGCGCCTGCTCAGCCTTCGCAAGCTCCTGCTTCTGCGCCGCGTAGGCGAACATCTCATTGAGGGGCGTGGCCTCGGCGAACATCGCCAGAACAGCGTTGACCTCATCATCCTCGGGAAGGGTAGCCATGTAGGCTCCATTCGTCCCATAGAGCTTCCGGAAAACCTCGCGCCTGATCCCCAGCTTGACGTACTCGATGTTCTCCTCCGTCCAGCTGTCCTCCTCGTACTCGAACTCCTTCACGTCGAGGAAATCGCGGAACTCTTTCATCACGTCGTCTGTGACGGTGAAGTCCTCGCCGACCTGCTGGTGCTCGGCCGTGTAGTGGACGCCGAACGAGAAGAATATGCTTTTAATCTCGAGGGCGCGCTGGAAGCCTGTCCATTCGGGCAATTCCATCACCCAGTCGGGCGTGATGCCTCCGCCGCCGTAGACGATGCGTCCGCCCGCGGTGTAGTACTCCTTTGCCGGTTCTTCTTCATCGACGATCTCGTTCCCCTCGCGGTCGATGTCCTTGTGGATACTTCGTCCGCTCGGGGTAAAGTACTTCTGGGTGGTCAGCTTCAGCGCCGAATCCTTGCCTATCTTGAAGACGGTCTGGACCGAGCCCTTGCCGAAAGTCGCCTGGCCGACGATGATGCCGCGGTCCCAGTCCTGCAGCGCGCCCGAGACGATCTCGGACGCCGAGGCGCTGGCGCCGTTGACGAGCACAACAACAGGATAGTCGTTGTGAACGTTCTTTCCGTTAGAATAGAATTTCCTGCTGTCGTCGGGCAGGCGGCTCTCCGTGTAGACGATCATCTTTCCCTTGTCGAGGAAGAGATCGGATACGTGGAAGGCTGCGGTGAGAAGGCCGCCGGGGTTCGATCTGAGGTCGATCATGACCCCTTTGATACCTTCCTTCTCCATCCCGTCGAGTATAGCATCAAGGTCGCGCGCCGTGTTCTCCGCAAACCTGGCGATCCTCACGTAGCCGACGCTGTCTATGATCTCGTAATAAGTGATGCTCGGCACGGTGATGATCTCGCGGGTTATGGTAACAGCGAGCGAGTCGATCTCGTTGCCGGCGGCCTCTCGCCCCAGGGTGATGTTGACCTGTGTGCCGGGCTCTCCCCTGAGCTTGCCTACCGCCTCGTCGCTGCTCCACCCCTCGGTGGATTCACCCTCTATCTCGACGATCCTGTCACCCGCCTGTATACCCACCCTGTATGCAGGTGTGTCCTCGATCGGGGATATCACAGTCGGGAACCCGTCCCTGACAGTGATCGTTATGCCGAGACCTCCGAACGCGCCCTTCGTGTCTATCATGAGGTTCTCGTACTGCCGCTTGTCGAGGTACACCGAATGCGGATCGAGTTCCTCGAGGATCCCGCGGATGGCGTCGTCGACTACGTCACCGAGCTCCTTCTCATCGACATAGAAGTCGAGGACCCTGGTAAGGACCTCGTTGAATCTGTCTATCTCTTCGAGAGAAGTCTCTCTGCCGCGGCGCTGCTCCCCCGCTATCACATAGAACGCCGCAGCCACGAGCAGTATCACGGCCAGTGTCGATATCGCGAATCTCTTGTCGAGTCTCAATGGGACCTCCCCTGGAGTTGTTCAGTACATCATCACGGCAGGCGGGATATCCAGGCACCTCCCCGCTCCGGCACCTCCCGCCTACCCCCTGAATATGGGGCCGCCGGGAATCGGAATCAAACGCTTAATAATTTACAGCTTTTTTAACCCCCGAAGAACCCGCAGGTTCCGCAGAACCGCCTCTATCACCTCTTCGAGGGGGCGGGAGGCGTCTATGACTGCGACCCTGCCGGGCTCCCTCGAAGCGATCCGCAGATATCCTTCCCTGACCTTCTCGTGGAAGGCCCTCTTCTCGAGCTCCAGCCTGTCCCTGCTCCGCTGCCCTTCCGCCTCCCTCCTGTCAGGCCCTCTCTCGAACCCGTCGCCGACCTCGAGATCGAGCAGATATGTCCTGTCCGGCACCGTTCCCGCCACGGCGAACGAGTTGAGATCGGCTACGACATCCTCGCCGAGCCCCCTGGCCCAACCCTGGTACGCGACCGACGCGTCGATGAACCTGTCGCAGAGAACACTCGTCCCGCTCTCCAGCGCGGGCCCTATCACCTCTCCGACGAGCTGCGCACGGCTGGCCATGTAGAGAAGCAGCTCTGAGCGCGGAGAGATCGACGTGTTCGCCGGATCGAGCAGCAGTTCTCTTATCTTCTCCGAGATCTCGTTTCCTCCCGGCTCGCGGGTGATGATGCATTCCAGGCCGGCCTGCAGGAATCTCTCCAGAACCGCGCGGGCTACCGTCGATTTCCCCGATCCCTCTATGCCTTCGAAGGTTACGAAATATCCCCGATTATCCTCGGTCATCTCTCATCCCCGTTTCACGCGTGAGCCGTCAGTCTCTTGATCCTTTTTCTGAACCGCCTTATGAACATCGTGCCCTTGAACACCTCGTCGACTCCCGCCGCTATCCAGAGGCCCGCCAGTGACAGCCCCGCGGTGAATGCGAGGTTGTAACCGAGTATCACCTGGAAGATGATGACGCCAAAAAAGGCGAGGTACATCGGATAGCGGTTCTCGCCGATCCCGCGGAGGCTGAACGAGTATACGTATGACAGCGCCTTTGGTATCTGGATGATGGCAACGATCTTCAGCGCGTAGACGCCGACCCGGATGACCTCCGGATCTGATGTGAATATGATCACGAAGTAGCGCGCCCCGAAGTAGAGTGCTGCGGTGATCGCGACGACCACCCCGCCGACCAGCCAGGCTAACATCCTCGTCGTCTGCCTCGCCTTCCCGAACTCCCTGGCCCCGAAACGTTTTCCGACGAGCGTCAGCGCGGCCATCCCGAACGCCTGGTACATCATCGAGAATATCCGCTGGAAAGTAAGGATGATGATGTGGCCCGCCGCAGCGGCCGGCGCGAGCCGGTTGCTGAATCCGATGACTATCGTCATCCCGGTCATCCAGGCGAGCTGCTCGAGGGTGATCGGCGTTCCGGTCTGTATGATATGGATGATGCTGCGCCTGTTGATCTCCCTGAAATCACTCCAGTTGAATGTGAGTACCGAACGCCCTCGCAGTATGACGCTGAACGTGAAGAGGAATCCCGCGGTATGCGCGATGCCGGCGGCCAGCGCCGCGCCCCTCACGCCGAGCTCCGGGAACTTCCAGACGCCGAATATGAGGAGGACGGCGAGCACGAGGTGTATGCCGTTCACGAGCAGCCCCGTCATCATCGCGAGATGCGTGTCTCCCGCCCCCCGCACGATGCCGATGGCAACGAAATTCATGATGATGAACGGTGCGAACCACGATACGACCCTGAGGTAATCGACCCCGATCGCCGTCACCGCCTCGGATGTGCCCAGCACTGTCCTGAATATGAGGGGCGCCGCGAAATACCAGATCAGCGCAATGCCTATTGCTGGAAAGAGGGCGGTGAATATCGTCTGTCCGAGGAAGTGGTCTGCGTCTTCCCTCCTGCCCGCGCCGAGCAGCCTTACGATGATGATCGATGCTCCAAAGACGAAGATAAGGAGGATAGTGCACGTGTAGATTATCACCTGGACGACGTTCCCGACGGCCGTCAGCGCATCGACGCCCGTCGCCCCGGACCCGGGGTAGTACTTCGCCAGAGTCGAGAGTGCTATGTGCCCGACCAGAGTCGTCTCGCTCGTCCACATAAGGATCTGCGCGCCCCGATCTACGAGGCTCGGTACCGAGGTCTTCAAGATCGATCGGAAACTGGGTTTCATCGTGTAAAAACGCGCGGGCCGGGATCAGACTTCCGTCGGCGGCTCTCCGCCGGCGGTGATATTCCGGACATGCAGGACCCGCTGGATAAAAGTATATATGCTGAGTATCGCCAGCCGGATGATGACGGCGTCGAGCATCCTGCCTCCGAAAAGCAGGCCCGCAATCAGCAGCAAGACACGTTCGGGCCGCTCGAGGATACCGACCGAGCACTCGAGGGCGAGGCCCTCGGCCCTCGCCCTTGCGTAGCTCGTAAGGAACGAGCCGGCCAGGGCTGCGAGTGTGAAGAAGATCATTACGCCGCTTCCCCTGCCCGAATAATAGAGGGCCAGGGCAGCGAAATACGCAAATTCCGAGATCCTGTCGGCGGTCGAATCGAAGAAGGCACCGAATTCCGATGTCTTTCCGGTCTTGCGGGCAAGCGAGCCGTCGAGGGTGTCGCACATACTCGCCCCTGCCAGTATTATCCCGCCGGCGACCAGTCTGCCTCCCCCTGCGAACAGGGCACCGAGGACGCTCAGGGCGAGTCCTGCCATCGACACACCCATCGGTGTCACGCCCATCGAATCGAGTATGTCCACCACCGGGGACATCAGTCCCCGGAAACGTTCCTTTATAATGGACTTGTCGATCATGCCGTTTCGCGGTCCTTCCGCCCCTCTGAGAGTATGCACGTATCGCGGGATTATGAGACCTGAACCTTCATGCTGTCAAGCGGTTCCGCCCCTGCCCCTTTTCCCCGCTCCGCGGATCAGTAGCGTTACCTCGCCCCTGACCCTGCGCCCCGCGAACCGCCCGGCGAGTTCTCCCGCACTGCCCCGAACCACCTCTTCATGCAGCTTGGTCAGCTCCCTCGCGACAACCGCCTCGCGGTCGGGCAGCAGACCGGCAAGCGCCTCGAGTGTCGATACTATCCTGTGGGGGCTCTCGAAAAACACCGCCGTACCGGCCGCGGCGCCCGCCTCCTCGAAGAGCCTGTCCCTCGCGCCCTTTTTACGAGGAACATAGCCGTAGAATGTGAACCTGTCGGTGGGAAGCCCCGACATGACCAGGGCCTGCATCACCGCGCTCGGCCCGGGCAGGGCGGTGAACTCTATCCCTCTCTCGATCATCGCCCTGACGAGATAATATCCGGGGTCGGAGATACCGGGCGTGCCGGCGTCGGTCACCAGGGCACCGGTTTCTCCCCCTTCGACGCGATCGAGTATGCCGGGAGTGGCCTTCTCCTTGTTATGGTCGTGGTAAGAGATGGTCCGGGTCGCGATTCCGTACCGCACAAGAAGTGTGCGCGCCTTCCTCGTATCCTCGGCCAGAATAAAATCGACTGAAGCGAGGATCTCCCCCGCACGGCGGGACAGGTCGGACAGGTTTCCGATGGGAGTGCTTACGAGATAGAAGGAAAACTCTCTCATCATCCAGCGGCGATCCCCGGGAACGCCTCCTCGAAATAGTCGATGTCATCGTCTGTTATGTCGAGATGGGTGACCATCCTGACCCTGCCGGGGCCGATCGCCAGGGCAAGTATGCCCCTGTCGGCGAGCTTCGAGACGAACTCGGCGGCATCGGCGCCGCCGATGTTGAATATCACGATATTTGTGTCTACGGGAAAGACGAGTTCGATACCCGGCGTCTCCCCGACTATCCGGCCGATCCGCGACGCGAGCGCGTGGTCGTCGGCAAGACGCTCGACGTTGTTGTCGAGGGCATAGAGACAGGCGGCCGCTATGACGCCCACCTGGCGCATCCCGCCGCCGAGCCTCTTGCGCCAGAACCTCGCCTTCTCGACAGTTTCCTCATCGGAGATCAGGATCGAACCTACCGGAGCGCCGAGGCCCTTGGAAAAGCAGATAGTTATCGAGTCGGCCAGGGCGCCGTATCTCTCGAACGTGATCCCCGTCGCGACAACGGCATTGGCCAGCCTCGCCCCGGCCATATGGAGCCTCAGGCCCCTACCGGCGGCGAACTTCGATACCGCCTCGAGGCGCTCGATCGGGTATATACGTCCCCCACCCCTGTTGTGCGTGTTCTCGACCGTGACAAGCGTAGTATTCGGATGGTGGATATTCGCCGGCCTGACGGCCTGCTCGAGCTCATCCTCGGGCAGGAATCCATCGGGGCTGTCGAGGGGATAGAACTGCACGCCGCCGACGACGGCCGAGCCCCCCGCCTCGTAGTTGATTATGTGACAGTTACGGTCGAGTATGATCTCGTCGCCGGGCGATGTCTGCGCGAGGACACCGAGCAGGTTCGCCATAGTCCCGCTCGGCACATAGACCGCCTCTTCCTTTCCGAGGAGCGAGGCCATCCTCTCCTCGAGGGCCCGGACTGTGGGATCGTCACCGAGCACATCATCGCCGACCTCCGACTCCGCCATCGCCCTGCGCATGCCGTCGGACGGCCTTGTAACGGTGTCGCTTCTGAAATCGACGACGCGGTCGCTCATATTCCTCTCCCCTGGAATCGATTAAGCTTTGACTTGATACAATATCCCGCCGTTCCGCTCTCTGGCGGAGCCGGGTCGTGATGCGGCCTTGCGGTTCGGATCAGGACTGTGCGACAAGCTCCTTGAGTTCTCTCGAGACTTTGAATACCGGCACCTTGCGGTCGGGAACCGGTACCGGTTCGCCGGTCCTGGGGTTCCGGGCCATCCTCGCCTTGCGGTCCTTTACCTTGAAGGTCCCGAAGCCGCGGATCTCGTAATGCTTGCCTTCAGCGAGTCCCTTCGAGATGCTCGCGAGAAACTGGTCCACTGCCTCGGCAACCTCTTTCTTCGTCAG
>JAUWMD010000097.1 GCA_030613345.1 Candidatus Krumholzibacteriota bacterium | reverse complement strand
TTTCGATCTCATCGATCATCTCCCCGCCGGGGTAGAACGAGACGACCTCGACGCGATACTTCTCCTTGTCATGAAATCTGGCGTAGAAGGTCAGGATCTTCTCGGCTCCGCCGAATCCCAGCGAGTTTATGACATGAATGCAGGTCGATCTTCCGCTTTTCACGCGGACCTCCATTAAAGACCGGCGCTCCGCTGAGACGAAGCGCCGGCCTGCTGTTCGGATTGATGCGGACCTTTTACCGGACCGGCCCGAAGCCGATGATGTCCTCGATCGAACCTTTCCTCTGCGACTTCGGCTTCAGGACAGCCTTGACGGGCATCCCGATCGCGATCTCGTCTATCTCGAATCCTTCGAGGTAGTGTATCAGGCCTCCGTCGGTGTCGCCGATGCGGACCATCGCGAGGATCTTCGGGATCTCCTTCTCCGAGCCGTCCATGTTGCGGAACGACAGGGTGAAGGTCTCGACGTATCCGAGCGTGCCGACATCGATGTATGAATCGAGCTCCTTGAAGCATCGGTCACAGTAGACCTTCGGGGGGACGAAGGAGATATCGCATTCATCGCAATAAGTGGCGAGGAAGGTGCCCTTGTCCTTGACTGTGCGGAAAAACTTCTCGCCGGCCAGCCCGAACGTGTAGACATAGCGGACGGGGATGGCCCCCTCCCAGAAGGTCGGGACTGTCGTATCAGTTATCTTCTCTGTAATTGCCATGCTCGTATCACCTCTTTCCCCCGGCCTTCGGGGCGGCCTTTGTCTTTGTTTTCCGTTTTGCGGTTACCGGTTTGAAGTAGAGGATGTCGGTGATCGAGCCAGTGCGATCCTCAGGCTTCTTCCAGACGGCCTTCACTTTCATGCCGATCTTCAGGTCCTTCGGGTTGACCTCGCCGAGCATGTGCATGATTCCCATGCCCTCCGAGGCGCCGTCTATCTCGATTACGGCGGGGAGCAGCGGTGGCTCCTTCGGTCCGCGCCTCGAGGCGTCCCAGTTGACCTTGGCGATGCTGAAGGTATTGATTACGCCCGTGTCCTTCACGTACATCCACTCGTCGGTTGGGCGGAAGCACAGCTCGCAGAACATCCGCGGCGGCAGCATGATGCGGTCGCACTTGTGGCAGATGCGCGCGATGATCCTGCCCGCCTTGAGCTCCGCGAGGTAGCGGCCGATCGCTACGCCGTTGTCCCAGGCGTACTTGAGATTGGGCTCCCATTCGGTCGTGAGCACCTTTCCCTGCTTGAAGTCGGAGGACTTCAGATGGGTCCCGCCGAGTTCAAAATCTTCAAGTTTCATCTCGTATGCTCCTTGTTCGTTCCGTTCGCTGTACTAGCTTCTCATCACTACGACGGTACCCATCTGCATGAGGTCAACCCCCGCCTGTGCGAGTCCGCAGCGCGGATCGCCCGGTACCTGGCGTTTGCCCGCTTCGCCGCGGAGCTGGAGGAAAATCTCGATGATCTTCATCAGGCCGGTAGCGGCGATCGGGTTCCCGACGCCGAGCGCGCCGCCGGAGGGGCAGATAGGCATGTTGCCGTCGCGGGCCGTGACTCCATCGGCGGTCAGCTGGGCAGCTTTGCCGCGCGGGCAGAGCATGAGCCCTTCCATGTGATGGAGCTCCTTGTAGTCGAACGGATCGTACGGCTCGGCGATATGGATCTCCTTGTCGGGTTCCTTGATCCCTGCCATGTCGTATGCCATCCGCGCCGCAGTCTCGACGTAACGCGGGTAGGCGAGGTCGCGCGTGGCCCAGTAGGCCGTGTCGATCGAATGCCCGATCCCGTCGATCCAGACCGGTTTGTCTGTCAGCCTTCGCGCGACACGCTCGCTGGCGAGCACTATCGCAGCGGCGCCGTCGGAGGCGGGGGAGATGTCAAGGCGGTTGACAGGCCAGCAGAGTGTCTCGCTGTTGAGCACATCCTCGACTGTGATCTTTTCGGCGACCTGCGCCGAGGGATGATCCATCGCGTTGCGCTTGTTCTTTACCGAGACCTGGGCGATGTCCGCTTTGGAGATACCGTACGTCTGCATGTACCGGTTCATCTCGAGGGCGAATATCCAGATCAGTGTCGGCATGAGCGGCTGCTCGGTCGTGTGATCGAAGATTGTCAGGAACGCTCCCGCCGGGTGCGGGTGGCAGGTCGACATCTTCTCCTCTGCCACGACGAGACAGATATCCGCCATTCCGCTTGCCACGTGGAACCAGCCGTGTATCGGGCTGAAGACTCCCGTGCCGCCGCCGACGAAATGTCGCATATACGGCTTGCCGATGCCGCCCGCGCCGTCGGCGAGATACTCACCCTTCATGTGGACGCCGTCGAACGCGTCGGGCGCGGTGCCGAGCGTCACCATGTCGATGTCGTCGAGCGTGAGATCGCAGGATTCGAGGGCCATCTTCGAGGCCTGCCAGGACAGCTCCTTTCCCGTCTCCTGCGCGCGGCGCACGAATTTCGTGATGCCGGCTCCCACAATTGCTACTTTCCTCATTCCCATCGCAAAAGACCTCCTACATGTTCGAAAGGATGGCGACCGCCCCGGTGGCTGTCGGTACACCGCGCCAGACCTGGGCCAGCCCGACGTTGACGTCGGGGATCTGCCTGGCGCCTGCATGGCCGCGAAGCTGCTCGACGAGCTCGAGTATCTTGTGAGCGCCGGATGCCTCGAAGAGGTGCCCGACGCCGCGCGCGCCGCCTGATATGTTAATGGGAAGTTCGCCCTGGTACGAAGTGGCCCCGCTCTCGAGCATGTAGGCCGCCTCGCCGGGCATGCAGAGCTTCAGCGCTTCCATATGCTGGAGCTCCTTGTAGGAGTATTCGTCGCATATCTCGGCGAAATCGATCAGCGCGGCCGGATTCTCGATACCGGCCATCCTGTAGGCCATCTCAGCGGAGAGGCGGGCGTATGCCGCCTCTCCCCAGTCGCGCATCTCGAGGGTAGGCGTGTCGGTAGACCAGCCGATCCCCTCGATCCAGATCGGCGTCTCGCAGAGAGTGTTCGCCGTATCTTCATCGGCCAGGACCGCTACGACGGCCCCGTCGGCGTGGGGAGCGATGTCGAGACGGTGCAGCGGGAGGGAGACAGGCTCTGATGCGAGGACGTCACCCTCGGTGATCTCGGCGCCGAACGCGGCGTAAGGATTGCGCATCGCGTTCATTTTGTTCTTCACCACTACCTGCGCGCACTGTTCGGAAGAGGCGGCCGACTCGAAGAGATATCTCGTCATCTCGAGACCGGCCACAGCGTGCGGGGTCTCTCGCAGAGGACGGTTGTAGACCGGATCCTGCGCGAATCCCATCAGCTCACTGATGTTTTTCATGTTGGAAGCCTTGCTGTGCGCCTCGATCGCGATCGTCCTGTACGCTCCGGTCATGATCATCATGTAGCCGGTTGCCATTCCCTGGATGAAATCGCCCGGGATCGTCTGCGTCGGCTTGAGGACCGCTCCGATCTGGTCGGGACAGTATTCATCGGCGATCGAGTACCCTTCCATGAAGTCCTCCGCCGTTGTGATGAACCCGTCGATCTCGCTCGGTTCCATCCCTGCATCTGTGTAGGCCTTGCGGGCAGCCTCAAAGATCAGTTCGCGAAATGAGACATCGGGCGTGACAGGACGGAATCCCGTTGTCCCGATGCCGACAATAGCGACTCGTTTGATCATTCCTTCACCTCGCTATCCATTGAAGTGGAGAGTCCCGAAAACGTTTATTCACTTATAGAAACAGGTAATTGTGCCTGCGGATTGTCTCAGAAAAGCCGCCAGGGTGCAACAGGAATTTCGGGGGGTGCAGGGATAGGTCAGGGGTTGTCCGGGGTCCCGGTCAACAGGCTGTCCACCGCGGCCGCCTTATCCTGTTCTCCCGTAAGACCGTACATCTGCTTCATGTTCTCGAGTACGATGATGATGTCGGAGTGTCCCTTGTCGCGAGTTCTCTTCAGGATATCGAGGGCTCGGGAATAGAGCTGTTCCGCCTCTTCGTACCTTTCCAGGTCAACGAGCAGGCCGGCGAGATTGTTCATCCTTATCGCCTGGATCGGGTCATCCGTGCCGCCTGTCTTTTCCCTGATCTCCAGTGCTTCTGCGAAGAGCGGCACAGCCTCCGCGGTCTTTCCGGACTCGAGACGATCCTTCGCCAGGGATGTCATGGCCGCTGCCTGTTCCTTCATCGATTTGATGAGTTCCGGGTCGTCGTCGTCGAGTCTTTCACTCTGGATCTCTACAACTGTTTCATACAGGGAGACGGCCTGCTCGTATTGTTCCATCCTGATGTAAACCCGTGCGAGATCCCTTGTCGACCGCGCGTATTCCATGGAACGTATCCCGTGCAGTCCGGTGTTATAGCCGGTGAGGTCTTCATAAAAGGAGATCGCATCCTCGAGGTTGTTTGTCCGGACACTCAGGACGGCAAGTGTCTCGACCAGGGAGGCGATTTCAGCAGGCTCGGGGTGGGGGGAGCCCTTCATTATGTCCAGAGCTTTATCGTAGGCTGCCACAGCCTCATCGAGTCTATCCTGACTCTTGTATAGATTCCCTTCACGGATAAACAACGCAGTAAGATTATTCGTTGTTGCTTTCGTATCGGGATGGTCCTTTCCCAGATACTTTACCCTCAGTTCCATGACCCTGGAATAGAGCGTTTCGGCGTCACGGAACCTGTCCATTCTCACATACAGGGCCGCCGTGTTATCAAGACTTGTGATCAGGTCCATGTGATCTTCACCCGGTTTCTTTTCCCTGATCGAGAGCGCTCTCAGGCAGAGCGGTTCAGCCTCTTCGTGTTTCCCCTGGTCGGAATAGAGCTCGGCGAGATTGTTGAGGGTGGAAGCCGTGCCGGGGTTGTTTTTTCCAAGGGACTCCTCGAGAATATCGAGAGCGACGGTGAGCAGACGTTCCGCTTCGGCTCTGTCGCCATGCTTCGAGAGCATCGCTCCGAGATTGTTCATAGACTTGGCGACATTCGGGTGATGTGGACCAAAGGCTGTCTCGGTGGCTGTGAGAGCCTCCCTGGAGACCCGTATCGCATCATCATATCGTTTCTGGCGGAAGAGTTCGAAAGATTCGGCCGTGAGCCGTTCCCATTCTTCTTCAGCGGATCCTGCCGGGAAACTTATGGACACGGCCAGCAGCAGTATTATCAGTATACGGGAGGGCGTTTTCATCGAATGCCCGGCTATATGTATCACGGAATCTCCATATCCCTGAGACGTTCATACTTTCATAAGGCTATTATCCGGACAAATGACTTCGTCTACAACAGAAAACAGGTAAAGTCGGAGCTTGAGACCCCTACGGGGATATGTGATAATCAGCGTTGAATAAGTGAGGTATCGTATATGCACAGGGTCGCAGCCATTCTTTTTCTATTGTCAGTGAGCCTGCCCTTGTCGGCCACAGGACAGCGGATCTCAGGCAGCGCCAATGTAGATACGATCATCGTGAAACCCAGGCCCTCATGCCTGACCCTGCCGGAGCACTATTACCATACGAATATCAATTATTCCCTCTCGACGCTCGCTGCACCGCAGACACCGAACCTCTCCGGATTCGAGGCCTATCGCCTTTCGCGCATGCGCTGCACTATAAAGGGTGCGGGAATCGGAGCGACGGCCGGATTCATGGCGGGCGCATTCGGGGAGATGGCCGGTGCGTGGGACGAGGGGACATCGTGGTATATAGCGGGCGCCATGGCGGCGTTCGGCGCCCTGTACGGCGGTGGGATCAAGGCCGACGACGAGAGATGGAACCTGCAGATACGTCTGGAGCCGGAACGCGGGAACCGTTTCAATTCCCCCTGAAATATACCGTCATCGCGGCGCCAATGACGCACAATGCGATTCCTGTCATCTGGATAGGCGACAGTCTCTCGTTCAGAAAGAAATAGCCGAGTACAGCTCCCAGCACAGGCGCGAAGCAGAAGGCGATCGTCATCACGGTAGAGAGGCTTCCGTTCTTCAGGCCGGCATAGAGAAAGATGATCCCCAGGCACCCCGAGAGTAATCCCCCGCCCACCGCTATCAGGGATATCGATTTCGGTCCGGCGGTCTTCAGCTGGTGCCAGAAGGGATACGAGAGGAAAGAGAGAAGCAGGAGGGAGGACGTCGTGCGGATCGCCGTTCCCATCACGGGAGAAAGGCCTCCGAGCTTCACTCCGCGCTTCTCGAGAAGAGATCCGACCGCCCAGCAGGCGGCGGTCAACAGTGCCCAGACTTCAGAACGCATGATCACCTTTCGATTAATGTCTCGATCGTGATTCTAGACTGGCAGAAAATCCTCGGGAACGTCTCGCAAACGCGCGATGTCGAGGACGCGGTCCCTGACGTCGAATCCCATCCTGCAGGTGACAGAGCACTCCGGACATCGTTCGCAAGGTGGGATGGCGGGAGACATCCCGCCGATGGTCTCCCTGGCCTGTCCGGGATTCCTGTAGCCGTAGGCGTACATGTAAGCGCGCATGTATGATGGTATTTCCACGCCATTCGGGCACTGCCCGACGCATTCGCCGCACTGCTGGCAGTACAGACCTTCCTGAAGTCCTGCAGAGGCGAGGTCTGCCTGCTCTTCGGGGGTCAGTTCCAGATCGTTCATGACCGAGAGGAACATATTCATCTGTTCGATATTGTTGAATCCTGGAATGACGGTATGGACGTTTGTGTCGTTAAGGACCCATTTGACCGCCGCCCGGTGATTGACAGGTTTCGTACGTTCTCTGTCGAGAAACGCCCCGGCCTGGGTCTTCATCGCGATGATTCCGAGCCCCGCGCCGGCGGCATATGCGATCGCCTTCCTGATCTCCTCCCTGTGGCGCTGCTTGAAGTTGTACGAGATGAATATAACATCGTAGACGCCGCAGTCCACGACGGCCCTGATGACATCGGGCTCGTACCCGTGGACGGAGACGCCGAGGAATCTTGTCCTGCCTGACGTTTTGAGTTTTTGGAAAGTCTCGAGGGCCGGGGGGTAGGTGGCCTCCTCTGCGCTCATCACGCTGTGGAGGGAGAGGATATCAAGATAATCGACGTCGAGATTGGAGATGCACTTCTCAAAAGGCTTCAGGAACTCTTCTCCCTTTGTTCCCACGGGATACATGCCTGTCCGTCTGTCAGTACTGATGTTTATCCTCGTCGAGACGACCATCGAGTCGCGGGGGCGGTTTTTAATCACCTGTCCGATGAGTTTCTCATGTTTCCCGCGTTTGTACTGATGATCGGCGTCGAGCAGCGTTATCCCCGATTCCATCGCCGCGTAGTAGAGCGATTTGTCCCGGGAGAGGGCGCCCATGCTGATTATCGGTATCTCGATACCGGTCTTTCCCAGCGTGCGTTTGACGAGAGGATATTTAATAGCTGTTTTCCCTCGCTTGCTGCCGGTCTCGTCGTTTGAGCAGGAAGGCAGGGCCGCGGCGGTCACGCATGCCAGGCCCGATTTCAGAAATTCGCGGCGGGTCTTTTTCATATGATCACCCCCGGATAAAGCTTTTCGTGGATGAACCATACCACAGAACTTCAGGCCGGATGGATGGATATTCTATGTCAGAGCTGGAAGAGGTACTGGAACTTGAGGAAGTACTGCCTCGCCGTAAGGCGCCAGTCTTCCAGGCCGCCTTCTGTCAGGGCGAATTCCCGGTAGTGGTGGGTTGAGCCGATGTAGAAGACCGACAGCGAGTTGACTCTGTATGTCAGCAGCGGATCGAGATCCCACGTGTGGTACCTGTCGTTGTACTGAGTGATCAGCCTGACAGAGAACCTGCGCGACATCTGGAGATCGGTCCGCAGGCGGAAGATCGACTGCGAGAAGAGCCTCTCGTCGGTCTCGAGATCGTCGCTGAACACCCGGTAGTACGAGGTCGAGATCAGCAGTCGGCTTAGAGGCTTGATATCGGCCCATACGCCGTAGTTAGTCTCCTTGCCCATGACGAGATCGCGCCGTGCGATCCGGTGCCCGTAATCGTAGTTGGCGCCGAATCTCAGCGCTTCCCACGGCTGTGTTCGGAAACAGGTGTGCGCCAGCCAGATCCCGTCGAACTGTATCCCCCCGAAGAGTTCGTTGCTCGCCATTAAACGGCTGTGAATTCCGGTCTGGGCGCCACGGAATCTCAGCTCAAGGTCGAGGCTGGCCCATTCGTCCTTCTGTACGTTCTCGAAGTTCCATTTCCTGCCGAGGTGGAGGTTGCCGTTGATATTCTCCAGTATCCTGCTGTCCTCGTACCTCTTGATGCCTCCTATCTGGGCGAAAGCCGCCCTGTCGTTATTCTGCGGTTCGAATCCATTGTCGGCACGGAATGTCGGGCTCCGTTCCCAGTATCTGCCCTCGAGCCAGTAGTTTCCCGTACTTCTTTCGAGCTCGACCATGAAGGCATGTCCCAGGAATGTCTCGCCGTCGAGAGCGGCGGTGTACCTGCCCCCGTCGAAAGTCTGCTCGTTGAAGGCGCTGTCGGTCAGTGAGGAATTGTTGATCTCGCCGGTATGGGACGCGATCAGCTGGAATTCGATGGAGTTGCTCTGTGTCAGGCGGATCTGTCCGTCCACCCCGGCCAGCGATCCGGAGCCTCCGCCGTCGAAGCGCCTGTCGGTGGCGACCATGCCGAGGTGCGATCCCTCGCCCAGATCATGGCGGAATCTCAGCAGGTTCGACATGCTCCTGCCGTTGGCGACAAATTCACTTTCCTCTTCGAAGGGGAGGATGATGACCGAGTGCTCGTCGTATGCGGAGATGAATGCAAGGCTGTTCGTTCCCTTGCGCATGATCAGTTTACCCGCGACAGACGGATCGTTTATCGAACGGGT
>JAUWMD010000307.1 GCA_030613345.1 Candidatus Krumholzibacteriota bacterium | reverse complement strand
TCAAAAGGGAGAGGCACGACAGCCTGATCGACGAGGTCAGGCGCGCCGGGGCGAGGATCGAGCTTGTTCGCGACGGCGACCTTGCCGCCGCGTTCGCCGCCGCGATGCCCGATACGGGGATCGACGTTGCGCTCGGAACGGGCGACACCCGGCAGGGGATAATAACGGCGGCGGCGCTGGCCTGCCTCGGCGGGGGCTTCCAGGGACAGTTGATCAGGGAGGAGTCCGGGCCGGCCGATGACGATGGCGACTACGAAAGGATATTCGGCATCGAGGATCTCACCGGCGGAAGCAACATCATGTTCGCAGTGACCGGAGTATCGAGGAGTGCCTTCCTCGAGGGTGTGAATTTCCGCCCCGGAGGCGCCGTGACTCACAGCCTCGTCCTGCGCAGCAAGAGCGGCACGCTGAGGTTCCTGCGCACAGAGCATTTCTTCGACAAGGAGCCCGACTACACATGATCAAGGAACGGGACCGTACGTGATCGAGGAATCTGACCAGATATAATCCAATGAATGACCTGTTCTCCGCAGAAATCCCGCATCCGCTAGCGGAGCGCATGAGGCCGAAGACTCTCGACGAGTTCTTCGGCCAGAACGACGTGGTCGGTGAGGGGAAGATCCTCAGGCGGATGCTCGAACAGGGGACGCTCGAGTCGTCGCTTATCTTCTGGGGCCCGCCAGGGTGCGGCAAGACGACACTTGCCCACATCATAGCTGAAAAGGTCGACGTGCATTTCGTCTTCTTCTCCGCCGTGACGTCCGGAATAGCCGATGTCAGAAGAATTGTGGGCGAGGCGGGCCAGAGGCTCGGCTACAACGGCCGCCGGACGATCCTTTTTATCGACGAGATACACAGGTTCAATAAGGCCCAGCAGGACGCCTTCCTTCCCCATATAGAGAATGGTACGATAATCCTGATCGGCGCCACGACGGAGAATCCCAGCTTCGAGGTAATCCCGCCGCTGCTGTCACGATGCAGGGTGTTCGTCCTCGAGTCGCTCAGCGAGGAAGACATCGCGGGGATCCTCCGCGCCGCCCTCGATGACAAAGAACGAGGCTTCGGGAACAGGTCCGTCGATGCCGACAGCGACATCCTCGGGTACCTCGCCCACCTGGCGAACGGCGACGCGAGAACGGCACTCAACGCGCTCGAGATGGCCGTTGTTTCCTTTCCCGGCGCGGGCCTCGTCACGTTGACGCGTGAAGCGGTCGAGGAAGCGGTTCAGAAGAGGAGTATTTTCTACGACAAGAAGGGCGAGCAGCATTTCAACATCATCTCGGCTCTCCATAAATGCCTGCGGGGCGGAGACCCCGACGCGGGTCTCTACTACCTCGCCCGGATGCTCGAGGCCGGTGAGGATCCGCTCTATATCGCCCGCCGCCTCGTCCGGTTCGCCTCGGAGGATATCGGGAACGCTGATCCACAGGCCCTGCAGTTGACGATCGGGGCGATGGAAGCAGTCAGATTCATCGGGATGCCCGAGGGAAAGCTCGCTCTCGCCCAGGTCGTGACATACCTTGCGCTGGCGCCGAAAAGCAATGCCCTCGAGACGGCATACAACGCCGCCGCTGCCGATGTGGAGGAGCACGGTCCCCTGCCCGTTCCTCTCTCGATCAGGAACGCCCCGACACGGCTGATGAAGGATCTGGGGTATGGGGATGGGTATATCTACCCGCACGATGACCACAACGCCGTTGTCGCCCAGGAATATTTCCCGGCGGAGATCGTCGGCAGGAGATATTACGAGCCGGTCGAGCGCGGATTCGAGAGGGAGATGATCAAACGGCTCGAATACTGGAGGCGCCTCCGCCAGGATAAAAAGGAGAAGAAAAATCAAAATAAACAGGATTGAGCCCTTCTGTAGAGTAAAACACATCAGGTAAATACTCTACATCCTCCCGGTGAAGTAAAAAAACCTTACGAAAACAAAGCCAATGTCCTGATTAATGTACAATCTTGACTTTTATCGCGTTATATGCCATAATTTGACTAATTGGGGTGCGGTTCTAAATATTGGTTTGTGAATGGGGCATACTTCTGCGGAGGAGCGACATCGTTATGTTCAGGAAGCCCCTATTCCTCTTGTCTGTTTTTATACTGACGGTTGTAATGATTATTCCTTCCGGGGGGGCGAATGCCCAGTGCTTCGGCTCGCTCCTGCTCGCCCCCGGATACTTCGAGTTCGATTATCTCGTAAGGCTGGCCGTGCATTTCGGCAGCGCCGAGGATATTCCCACCGACATCATTTGCGGCAGGGGCAGGATGCCCGGCGAGGAGATCATCGAGGTCCCGATCTGGTTCTACAATGTCCATGAGGGCGTGACATACCTCGAGTTCGGCGTAGAGTCTAACGACAGCATCGCAGGATTCACGCCTGCCGGCTGCGTCGGCATCTTTCACGTGTCGACGTTCAAGCTGGAAGAGATCTATGTCTGTAACCTCAAGCTCGAGGCCTGCCAGCCGCTGTGTGGCCCGGGGCTCGCTGGACACATTCTTGTCAAGCCGGCCGAGGGATCGGAACTGACGTGGATAAACCTCGTCCCGAACCATCATTCGACAAGGATGTTCGCGACCGACTGGGCCTATAACGAACATTATATGTTCTCGCCTCACCACGGCGGGTACGTCGGTACCGGACATCTCTA
>JAUWMD010000197.1 GCA_030613345.1 Candidatus Krumholzibacteriota bacterium | reverse complement strand
GTGCGCGGCGCCGCTCCCCTTGTGATCTGGACGTAGATCAGTGCCTCCGATCCCGCGAGGCCGTTTCGCTCGAGGAGCTCGGGCAGGATCTCTTCGAGCCCGCCCGCCGCGTCCTGATCGATCCGGATCTCACGGAGGCTGCGGTGCAGCCGATCGATATGGGCGGCCCGTTCGAAGAGTGAACCCCGGTATGAGCGGATTACCTCGTAGACGCCGTCGGCGAACATGAAGCCGCGGTCGAGGGGTGATACGGCAGCCTCTCCCTGCGGGACGAAGCTGCCGTCGAGATAGACGATTGTGTCGCCGGTCTTCATGTGTCACTCCCCGGGCTTCCCGCAGGAAGCCCCGTTGATGTAGGTTACCGACAATATATTGAAGATGTCGGGTAGTTCAAGCCATATTCGGCGCCCGGGCCGCCGCCGTTTCGGAGCAAAAAAACCTGTGTCGGACCTCTCTTTACCATGTTATCATTCTTCGGCGCATCCTGATGACCGATCTGAACGGAGTAGCGAGGATGAACGTATACGATATATTCGAGGAGAGGGGATTCATCGAGCAGTGCTCCGACACGGACCGCGTGAAGGAGATGCTCGAGGATCCGCTCACGTGCTATATAGGTTTCGATCCGACGTCGGACAGCTTCCACTGCGGGAGCCTCGTGCCGATCATGGCGCTCGCTCACATGCAGCGGGCCGGTCACCGGGTTATCGCACTAGTGGGTGGGGGCACGGCGATGATAGGGGACCCGAGCGGGAAGACCGAGCTTCGGCAGTTGATGACGCCTGAACAGATCGAGGCGAACGCGGAAGGGCTGAAGAAGCAACTCGCCCACTTCATGGATTTCTCCGGCGGCAGGGCTTTTATGCTCAACAATGCCGAATGGTTGATGCCGCTGAACTTCATCGAGTTTCTGCGGGATATCGGACGCCATTTCAGCGTCAACAAGATGCTCGCCGCCGAGAGCTACCGGATGAGGCTCGAGACTGGCCTCAACTTCATCGAATTCAATTACATGCTCCTGCAGGCATACGATTTCCTCCACCTGTACAGGGAATACGACTGCACGATACAGATGGGGGGCAACGATCAGTCGCGTAATATCCTCGCCGGCACCGACCTGGTGAGGAGGGTAGAGGGCGGCGATGCCGAGGCGCTTACTTTTCCGCTTCTTACCACCGCGTCGGGCAGCAAGATGGGTAAAACGGAGAGGGGCGCGATCTGGCTCGATCCGCAGCGCACCTCGCCGTACGATTATTACCAGTACTGGATCAACACCGATGACAGGGATGTGGGGAGATTCCTCGCACTGTTCACATTCCTGCCGATGGACGAGGTGCGGCGCCTCTCGTCACTCGATGGAGCGGATATAAGGGAGGCGAAGGAGGTCCTCGCGACAGAATGTACCACCATCCTGCATGGAGAGGTTGAAGCCGCAAAGGTGAAGAAAGCATCGAAGGACCTGTTCGTCACCCCTAATCCTGCCACGGCTG
Source organism: Candidatus Krumholzibacteriota bacterium (assembly GCA_030613345.1). Classification (GTDB taxonomy): domain Bacteria; phylum Krumholzibacteriota; class Krumholzibacteriia; order Krumholzibacteriales; family Krumholzibacteriaceae; genus JAUWCL01. The sequence continues at coordinate 3,526 of JAUWMD010000197.1, read as the reverse complement.
GCGTGGATGTAACGAATCCGACGGTAGTGATCTCCGGTCCGACGATAGAGTTCCCCGTTGTAAAGCTCCGGGAGGGTATTCCGGCGTTCGTGCTGTTCGCCGAATCCGGCCTGACGAAATCGCGCGGAGAGGCGAGGCGCCTCGTTCAGCAGGGAGGCGCGTATGTGAACGGGCGGAGGATCGAGCAGTTCGACGAGATTATCTCGGCGGATGATATCGAGGATGGCTGTGTCCTTCTCAGGGCCGGAAAAAAGAAATACATGAGGCTCCTCCCGGCAGAGTGACCGGGTTCCGGGGAGGCCAAGGACGATGTCCGAAGACTGGAGAAAAGATTTCGAGGAGGAGAGAGACCGGCTCAACAAGATGGTCCTCTCGTCCGATCACATCGGCATCAAGAGGTTCTTCGCCCTCGACACTCAGGCGTATACCGACGGCGCGCTCGATGCGAGGACCAAGGAGCTCATGGGGCTGGCGTCGTCGATGGTGCTGAGGTGCGACGACTGCATCAACTATCACGTGGCGAGATGTTTTGAGGAGGGTGTCTCGAGGGAGCAGTTCTACGAGGCTTTCAACGTGGCGCTCATCGTCGGCGGTTCGATCGTGATCCCGCATCTGAGGCGCGCCGCCGCCAGGATGGAGAAACTTTTCGGCGGGTGATCCTCCCGCCGCACGAGAGGTGTCCCGATGGGATTCAGGCTTTTCGACTACCTGATGAAGAGAAGACGGACGATACTCGCCGCCGCGGTGGTGTTCGCTGTCGCGGGGCTGCTGTACGTCTTGTTTGCAGCCCCGGTGTACGAGTCGCGGGCGTTGCTGATGCCTCCGATGGAAGAAGGAGGTGAGGGGCTTCTCTCCGCCTGGATGGCTTCGATGAGCCTGCCTTCGATGATCGCCCCGATGACGGGTGGCTCGATGTCGGCCGCGGTGATGGTGGACATCCTGGGCAGCAGGGGGCTGGCGGAGAAGGTTGTGTCCGACCTCGGACTCATGAAATGGTACAAGGCCGATACGATGGACGACGCCGTCAGGAGGCTCAGGGGGTCGATATCCACAGGATCGTCCCAGGTCGGGATTATCACACTGAAGGCTAGAGACAGGGATCCCGGGATGGCGATGAATATCGCCATGCATCACATAACCACCCTCGACTCGATCAATCACAGCCTGCTTTACGAGCGGGCCGAGGGCACCCTGGAATTCACGAGAAAGCAGATAGAGGCCTACAGGCACCGTCTCGATCGGTCGAGGACCCGGATAGCGTCATTCCAGGAAAAGCACGGGATATTCAGTTTCGAGGAGCAGATCCGCGGCGCTATGGACGTGGCAAGTGCTCTGAGGATCAGGGCTGCCATAACCGCTATACAGATAGAGATCCTACGCGAGTTCTCGAGGGATGAAGCCACCGAACTGAACAAGAAGGAGCTCGAGCTGAGAAACATCAACCTCCAGCTCGAGAATATCGTGAAGGGCGATACCTCGAGGACGGTCTTTATATCTCTCGAGGAGATGCCAGCGCTCCATCAGGAATACACCGCGTTGCAGAGGGACCTCGAGGTCAACGAGAGGGTATACTCCTTCCTGCTGCAGAAACACGAGGAGAGCGGCATCGACCTGGCGAGAACCACACCATCTGTCCAGGTCGTCGATTCACCGGGGATTCCCGGGAAGAGAGCCGGCGTCCCGCGGTGGGCCGTGGTCCTGATCGCGTTCACTGCCGGAGGTGTATGGATGCTCCTCGTCCTGGCGTGGTGGGGCTGGACCAGCATGAAGGAGAGGACTGGCGAAGAGGACGAGGCGTTCCGAAGCGTCGTCGACCAGTTGAGCAGCGACCTCTCCGAGCTTCGCAGAAGACTCCGGGTCTGACCGGTCAATTTCCCTGTATATCATTCATGATCTCCGCGGTCCTCGAGACGAGGCCCGGCAGTATCTCTCCGGACGGACCCTCCAGAAAAACGTCAGCCAGCGGCGTGATCGCCGACCTTGCCGTATTTATCTCTATTACAGAAGCATCGGCGTCCTTCGCCGCGAGGGGCAGGTGAGAGGCGGGCGATACCATGCCGGACGTCCCGATTACCAGCATCACGTCGCACATTGCGGACTCTGCGAAGGCCCGCTCGACCTCCTTTTCCGGCAGCTGCTCGCCGAACCAGACAACGCCGGGCCTGATGATCGATCCGCAACTGCAGAGTGGCGGCTCCTCTCCCCATCCGGGGTCGTATTCGGCCGGATGGGCTGCCTCGAGGCACCTGAACCTCTCGATGTTGCCGTGCAGCTCGATCAGGTCGGCGCTTCCCGCCTTTCGGTGCAGGTCGTCGATGTTCTGTGTGATGAGGACGAATCTGGGCAGGATCCGCTCGAGCCTCGCCAGCGCATAGTGGCCCGGATTGGGCTTCTTCGTCCGGGCTGTGAATAGTCTCTCCATGTACCATCGCCAGACGAGGCCGGGGTCGGCGAGAAATCCCTCGAGCGTGGCTAACTCCTCAGGCCTGTATTTACCCCAGATCCCGTCGTTGTCCCTGAAGGTCGGGATCCCGCTCTCCCTGGAGATCCCGGCGCCGGTCAGAGCCGCCGCACTAGTCGATCGGGCCAGTATCGATGCCGCCTTGTCGAGTTCTTCCTTCATGGCTGCATCGTATGGTATCGAACCGAGGATAGTCAAGACGCTGGAATGTACCTTGCAACCGGTTCTTGCGGGGAATAACGCGCCGGGATGGTCTGTCGTGGCGCGGTCCGGTCCGGGTACCGTCCGGTGGAGGAATCGACAGATGGAACTGTACAAGAATATATCCAGGATTGTTGCAATTGCTTTGTTCGCAATGAGTATAGTCGTTGTCTTCATGGCGGTGCCGAAGTCAGGTATGCCCGATCCCGCCCTGGCGTGGTCGGTTCGACTGAAGGACGCCGGCCTCAATGTCGTCACCGTGGAAGGTAAGGTTTTGGGCCGCACCGGCAGAAAATTCACGTTCTCCGCCGTGGAGACGGAGTCGGGCGGAAGGCTCGAGCCGATAGGGATGGAGGCCTTTTCCACGGACGGTAGTCCGCTCGGGATCACGGCAACTCCGGAGGGCTGGGAAATCGAATGCGGCGGGGACGATTTCACGATCAGATACGATGTGGTCATGACGATCGAGGACAGGTACTCCCCCGAAGTAAGGGGGATGCTGAGCCATCTGGGACCGGTCAGGTCCAGACTCATGGGGAGGGACCTCTTTGTCCAGCCGGCACATCCGGTGGCGGGAGGGGTCCTCGTCGACATCGGTCTCCACGAAGGTGACAGGATCGGATCTCCATGGGAAACGGTCGGCACCAGGATGATAGTGCCTGCGGTATCCGAGATACCGATGACGTTCGTCGCGGCAGGCGGCTACCGATTTCTCGAGATGTCCGTATCGGGTGTCAGGCTTGTCCTGGCCATCGGGGGGGAGTGGAGCTTCAGGGACGAGGAGCTGTTCGAGACCGTACGGTCCATCGTCTCGGAGGTCATCGCTATGTTCGGCTCGTCGCCAAGGGACCGGCTCCTGGTGAT
>JAUWMD010000216.1 GCA_030613345.1 Candidatus Krumholzibacteriota bacterium | reverse complement strand
TGTAAAAGGGACAAAACCTTCTTCAGGGATTTCGATGAAACTGAAACGACAGAAGCATGATACTTCGCGATATATCCCCCGAAATATCCGCGATGAGGTCTATGCCCGCGACAGGGGGCGGTGCACCTTCCTTGCTCCGGGAGGAAAACGGTGCGGTTCGACTTGGGACCTGCAGATAGACCATATAGTCCCCTTTGCCAGGGGCGGGGACAACTCGCCATCAAACCTGAGGCTGCTCTGCGCGAGGCATAACCAGCTGGAGGCGGAGAGGGCCTACGGGAACAAATTCATGAAGCAGTTTCATGAAGCTGGGCATGATACCGGGTAGACAGCAGGCAGACACCTTGCAGATACCTGGTAACTAAACGGTATCTTTCGGGCAGATCAGGCCCGGACAGCTATTCGCCGATTATCTTGACCAGCACACGTTTTCTGCGGCGGCCGTCGAACTCCCCGTAGAAGATCTGCTCCCAGGGTCCAAAATCGAGCGATCCCCCGGTGACGGCCACTACTACTTCGCGCCCCATCACCTGTCTTTTCAAGTGGGCGTCGCCGTTGTCCTCGCCCGTCCGGTTGTGACGGTAGGCACTGATCGGCTCGTGCGGCGCCAGTTTCTCGAGCCACTGCTCGTAATCGGCGTGCAGGCCATTCTCGTCATCGTTTATGAAGACGGACGCAGTGATGTGCATTGCGTTAACGAGGCAGAGTCCCTCTGATATTCCGCTCTCGACCAGACACTCGTCGACCTGCGGGGTGATATTTTTCATCGCCCTTCGCGTCGGTATATCGAACCATAATTCCTTGCGGTAACTTTTCATCCTCGATTCCTTTCGCTGCTCCAGCGACAGTTCCTGCGCCGGCTTGCATCCTAGTAGATCAGCTTCGTCGCTACCACGCGATTGTCCGAAAATGTCGGGATCACGATCATGTCGTATTCGTTCACCAGCTCGATATCTGCGGCGTTGACCCCGCCCGACCTCGTATCGAGCAGGATGTAGATACCTCCATCAGGCTCTATCAGCGCTGTTCTGCCTTTCCAGTCTGTGACGATGTAGTTCCCCTTCGAGTCGATCTTCACCCCGTCGATCGGCGACCCGACATTTACCACCGTCGTGACGGACCTGTCCTCGAGATCGACGGCCTTCAGTGTGGCATCACCCGAGTTGCCGACGATCAGACGGCCGCCGTCGATGCAGAGACCATTGGGACTCTGGATATCTTTATGACGCAGCCAGACCTCGAGCGTCCCGTCCGAGAATCTGTATATAGCGCTGTTATCACGCGACGAGTCGGTGATGTATACGTTCCCCTTCCCGTCTACCGCGACGTCGTTGAGAAATACAGCTCCCCCGGCCGCGTGCCGCTCGACGACCTTGTCCATCCTGATGTCGATCACGGCGAGCTCGTCGATATCGCTCACATAGATCCTTCCGCCATAAACGGCCATACCCTTTGGAGCGTTGAGCCCCGTGACCCATTTGAGCTTCTTCACTTCCCCGTCGATCGATACCCTCGAGATGAATCCCTCGCCGTTCTTCTCTCCCGGGCTGCCGGCAATATTGGAAATGTAGAGGATCTCCCTGTCGAAATCCCAGCATACCGATTCGGGGATGCTGAAAACGGGCTCTGTGGCCCACTTCTTCACGAGGTGAAAGGCTCCTGAAGGAGGCGCCGCCAGAGTGATCAGAACGAGAGCAAGCATCGGGATAAGTACAGGTTTGCACATAATGCCAACGACCGCGGCCAATGGATTATACTTCATGAAAAACCCCCTTGATTGTTTCATATCGTCGGATATGAAACCGATTATAGGGGGCTTCACTGATTTTTCACAGCGAATTTCGCTGCTGCACTCAGTTGCCGTCCCAGCCTCCGAGCCTGGCCCAGAGATGCCAGGCCGCATACGCCTTGAGATTTGCGTTGAGAGGCTGGCTGTGCGCAGAATTGCAGCTGTACCATTCGCCCTCGTGGGCGGTCTGCCAGTTGATCGCCCAGTTCGAGTCCTGAGTTCCGTTTCTGTCGCTGTCGTAGCGACAGTCGTCGTTGGCGAGTATCGGCAGGTAGTAGACACCGTTCGGATCGTACGACTCTATATCGGCGAAGTCGTAGAGTATCTTGTCGTTGATCTCGCAGTACGCCCTGATCTGCTCATTCCTCAGATGGAGATTTCCAGCCGATCCCGTACCGTTGAGATGCCCCGTCATATAGACGAAAGATACAGCGGGATAATCGGCCTCGAGCTGATTCATCAGATCGAGATAGGTCTGAATATCCTGTTCCGTCGCCGTGCTTACCTGGCCGCACCATGACCATATCACGACGTTGACGTCGGGATTGGCATCGAGGTAGTTCCTCGTCGCAGTCGCCCATGTTGTCCTGTCGGGATTGCCCAGATCATATGCGCTGTACGAATTGAATGCATAGTCATGCAGGTCGAGCGTCCCGTCCGTACCACCGTTGCTGTAGTTGTAGAGCTCGTCGTCGAGGAAGTCCGCCAAGCGGTCCATCCCCGTTGTGAGCTGGCTTCCGTGGGACGTATGTCCGTAAGCGATGTGAAGATCGTCAATGGCATCCTGGATCGCCGACCGGGGAACGGCCGAAATATTACAGCATGTATGGTTGATTATCATACTGACGTCTCCATCGTCATCGTTGACCGATGTCGGCGAGCCGTTATCGGAATCGCACGACAGGATCAGGAACACGGCCAGCGCTGCCGTCATCACAAGCGCCTTGTTTTTCAATGATATCCTCATTCTATATCCCCCTTGCAGGTATTTCCGGCACATCAGGAAGAAATCCATGCAAGAATCATGAGAAACATGCCGCGCATCTCAATATACAAAAAGGGGACGTGCCGCCGAACTGACACGCCCCATACCACCGTAGGTCCGCTGTGGTGGAAAATTACTTCAACCGCTCGTCGTCCGGAGCGATCTTCTTTATCTTCTCGTAGAGTTCCTTGTACTCTTCCGTCTTTCCGCATTTATCAAGCAGATCGAGATGCAGGAAATACACGTCAATAGTGGAAACTTCCTCCTCGGGATCCTCTATGTCCTTGCCATAGTAGGTGAGACCCTTCTCGAGGGTCGCCAGCGCTGTTTCATACTCTTCCAGATCCCTGTATACCTCGGCGAGCATCACGTACGCATCGTAATGGGTCTCGCGCGTCTCGATCGCCTTGTCCAGGGCCGTGACGGCGTCCGCCAGCTCGCCCTTCTTCCAGTATGCCTCCCCCTTGTGACGCCATGGGCAGGACCACTTGGGGCTCTTCACGTTAAGGCTGTCGTAGATTACGATCGCCTCGTCGTACCTGTCCAGCTCGAGGAGGATGTTGCCGTAACTGAACCGGTTGCGGTTGTTCAGTTCGGCTGTGTTCTCCTCCAGTATGTCGAGATTTTTTTCTAGCTCGATAAGGCTGATGTATGCCAAAACCACTGCAGCCTTGTAACTGACCGTGTCCGCCCTCAGGCTTTCGTAATAATCGAACGTCTTCAGAAAATTTTCCGTGGTGCGGTCCTCAAGGTAGATGCTGAAAAGGCTCTTCTCCTTGGCAAGAGCCGCTCCCGGCAGCAAAATCGCTATAGCGACGGCGAGAATTACAAGCTTCTTCATTCCTGTCTGTCCTTTCCGCTTCCTGCCCACTGATAAAAAATGCCGGTCCTTGCCAGCCTTCTTTTAATATAAACGTATCGACCGGCCGATTCATGCGAAATAATTCAGACATCCTGGAGAGATCCGCTGATCGCCATGGCCCTGTTCTCGAACCTCGTTAGTACACAGACGTTACGCCCGTGGATGATACATCTTGAGATATCGCATCGATGGTCCGTGACCGCATCACATCGGCATGAGGATCAGGGCAAGTGCCGCCACTACGAGACCGGCCGTAGCAACAGGACCGAGTTTTTCCTTCCATACGGCAAGGGCGAGAAGCATCGACCCGAATATCACGGTGAGATTGATAAAAGGAAACGCGATCGAGGCCGGTACGCTGCGGAGCGCCAGCAGGGTAAATACAGTGCTGAACAGATTCGGCACCCCGAGCAGGAGGCCCAGCAGGAAAGTCGAGCGATCGGACGGGACGCGCCTTATGACTATCACCAGCCACGAGAATACGGCGGCGGATGTGAACAGAAGCCACGTGAATACGAGTCTCTCCGAGTCGGGCGACATCTCACCGAACGCCTTGAGGAGGATATAGCCCGTTCCCATGACGACGAACATCGTGACCATCAGCAGCCGGAATCCCATCCCCGCCTTCCGCTCCCCCTCAGGGGCCTTTATCCCCAGTCCGAAGAGGACGATCGCCACGGCGCCGGCCGCCATGCCGAGCCACTGGAGCAGTCCCGGATCCTCGTTCCAGAGAAATATCGCGACGGCCACCGGCAGCGCCACGGAGAGCCGCATGACGGTCACCGGCACGGCGAGCGGCCCCCTGGAGATCCCGGCCATCAAAAGGAGGAATCCGAGGAGGTATATGATCCCCGTCACCGCGCCGAGCGTCAGGGTCCCGGCAGATGGCAGCCCGACACTGCCGCGAAGGATCAGGAAGGCAAGCACAGAGGCGAAG
>JAUWMD010000088.1 GCA_030613345.1 Candidatus Krumholzibacteriota bacterium | reverse complement strand
CTGGGAGTCCTGATCTTCTTCGACGATTACACCAACACGCTCATAGTCGGAAACTCGATGCGACCGCTGACCGACAGGCTGAGGATATCGCGGGAGAAGCTTTCGTATATAGTCGACTCCACGGCGGCCCCGGTCACGGTACTCGCGGTGATAACGAGCTGGATAGGATTCCAGATCTCGCTTATCAGCCAGTCGTTCGTCGCACTCGGTGTCGACCGCAATCCGTTCGGAACGTTCGTCTCCGCGATCCCGTATAACTTCTATCCCATACTCGCAGTCATATTCGTGCTGATAATCGTGCTTTCGGGAAGGGACTATTCCCTGATGTACAGGGCCGAGAGACGGGCGAGGACGACCGGAAAGCTGTCGAGCGACTCGGCCGTCCCGATTTCAGACATGGACGCCGAGAACATCGCCACCGCGCCGGGTGCAACCCCTCGTTTCTTCAACGGGGTGCTGCCGATCGCGACGGTGATAATCGTCACGGTCGCTGGACTGATCGTGACGGGAAGGGCCTCGCTCGCCGCCGAAGGAATAACAGGCGCCGGGCTGCTCGATATGATAAAGGAATCGGATTCGTTCAAGGCGCTTCTCTGGGGGTCGTTCTCCGGATGCCTCGTCGCGGCGGCCCTCGCCATGGGACAGAGACTCCTCGACCTGACGCAGACAGTCATGGCCCTCGTAAACGGTATCAAGTCGATGGTGCCGGCGATGATCATCCTCGTGCTGGCCTGGTGCATAGGAAGGGTCTGCTCCGAGATAAGGACGGCAGATTATCTCGTCCATCATCTGTCCGGGCTCATATCACCCCAGCTCCTTCCCATGCTCGTCTTTCTCCTGGCCGTCGGCATATCGTTCTCTACGGGCACATCGTGGGGAACGATGTCGATACTCACTCCTATAGTCATCCCTCTCGTCTACGGAACGTTCGCAGGAGAAGCTGGCGACAGCGCCGCACTCGACCGCGTCCTCTACTCATCGATCGCCGCAATCCTCGCAGGAGCGGTTTTCGGCGATCACTGCTCGCCGATATCGGACACGACGATCATGTCCTCAATGGCATCGGGAGCAGACCACATCGACCACGTCCGCACCCAGCTCCCATACGCCCTCACCGTCGGGGCCGTGTCGATCGTATTCGGGTACCTTCTTCTCGCTGTCGGGATGCCTGCCGTTCTGTCGCTCGCATGCGGCACAGCCTTTCTGCTCGCATTCGTCAGGTTCGCCGGAAAGCCGGTCGATATCGACTGACGCAGCCGCTTAACCATGTTGACAAGAAGGACTGCTCCGATATATACTTACAATTCAAGTAAGTAATTAATCCTGTCCGCCCGGGCAGGCCCGGAGGCCGAGAGATGAACTGCAGGACCGCATCAATAATCGCCCTTATCGCATTATCGCTCGCCTTTCCAGGCAGGGCCTCGTCCCAGGACATCCTCGTTTATGCCGGTGAATACACAGACAGCCTTGATATCGCTGCAGATCCGATCGGCACGAACCTGACAGGATGGATGACTGGACTCGATTACCCCGGCGAGTGGGTCGAGTACGACATCGAGCCCCAGTCATACGGTACCTACGAGGTCCGGATGGCCGTTCGCGGGGCGGAGAATGTGCAGTACCACCTCGAGTTGACCGTTACCGACGGCGCGACCGGCGAGCAGCAGATGATCCTGTTCGATTTCACGGGCCTCGGATTCGGCAGCTGCAGCTGCAACATCCTGTCGGTCGGCGGCGATCTTCTCGGGATGTACAGGCCCTCGTACAAAGCGAGGCTTACTACCAGCTCGGAGGGAGAGCTCTGGATATATTCCATTTCCCTCCCCGTCCTGACTTCCAGCGAGTCGTGTACCTGGGGCAACATCAAGGCGCTGCACGAAGAGTGAAAGCTAAGGATATCAGATGAGATCCGGAAAGATACAACTGGCATGCATCGCCCTGATCGTCTTTGCCGCCTGTCCCCCCGCGACGGCGGAAGACGTGTTTATCCCCGCATCGAACTATACCGCGGCAAACGACATTGCGGGCCTCCCGATCACCGTTGATTCATACGGCTGGCTTCACGGCCTCGACTGCGATGGTGAATGGCTCGAGTACCATTTCGACCTCCTCGGCTTCGGGGTGCATTCCTCGCGCATCATCGTAAAAGGAACAACCGGGGTAGACTTCAATCTGCGGATGGAGCTTACCGGCGATGAATCACAATCGATCCAGATCATCCACTTCAATTTTTCCGGCTCCGGATTCGTCGGGTGAGGCTGCGAACATGTTGTCGCCGGGAGCGACAATCTGGAGCTTTACGAACCGGGATACAAGGTCAGGCTGACAACCACGGTCACCGGCGAGATACAACTCTACTCGATCGACCTGCCGACCCTTCTCGGCACCGAGCATTCGAGCTGGGGAGATATCAAGAAGATCCACAGATAGCAATATCCTCGCCCTTCGACGTCACTTCATCAATGCTTCTCCGTTGAACGGGAGCGGCGTTTCGATTATATTCGTCACTCCTGCTGCCTGAAACAGTCCCGAACCGCAAAGGCCGACATGAAGACCGGATCCGAAGTGAACAGAGAGATAGTGCGGCTGGCCCTGCCGGTCATCGCCGGCATGATCTCCCACACTACGCTGAACATCGTCGACACCGCGATGGTCGGCCGCCTGGGCGACGTCACTTTGGCCGCCGTCGGGCTCGGCTCCTTTTTCATACTCGTCTCGGTCCTCGTCTTCGGGGCACTCAACATCGGCACCCAGGCGGTGACATCGAGACGCCTCGGCGAAAACCGCCAGGAGGAGTATCCGCGAATAGTGGCCAACTCACTCCTGCTCGCTTTCGTAGTGGGGCTCGCCGCTTCGGCCGCCGGTTACTTCCTCTCGCCGTGGATATTCTCCCTTCTCTCCAGAGACCCTGATGTAGTCACCACGGGGATCCCCTATCTCGAGATCAGGTTTCTCGGCCTCTTTACGATCGTCATGATCTTCACTTTGAGGGGCTTCGTCTTCGGAGTCGCCAGGGTGAGAATAGACATGACAGTATCGATAATCGTCAATCTGCTTAATATATTGCTCAACTGGATCCTGATATTCGGGAAGCTCGGATTCCCTCGGCTCGAGGTACGGGGGGCTGCGCTCGCCTCTGTGATCTCCCCGATAATCGGCCTTATCCTCTACCTCGCCCTCGTCCACTGGCGGATTCTCGGCAGGATTGCCCGCCGCGGGGGCAGCCTGCTCTCGTCGGATATCATGCGGACGATCGTCCGGATCTCGGCCCCGAGAGCGGTCCAGAGTATGTCTATCTTCGGATTTCTTGTCTTCCTCAGCCTCATCGGCAGGATCGGGGTCAAGGAGCTGGCGATCAGCAACATCATTTTCAAGGCGTTCAACCTCTCGTTCATGGTCGGCATGTCTGTCGGTGTAGCCTCGGCAACGCTCGTCGGGAGAAGCCTCGGTGAGGGGAATGGAGCGCTCGCTTCGCGTTACGGCTGGAGGTCGGCATTGATCGGCTCGGTCCTGATGGGAATAACAGGCACCCTCTTCATGTTCTTTCCGCGGCAGATAATGAGCATCTTCTCAGGTTCCCCCGAGACGATAGAGCTCGGAGTGACCGCATTCAGGCTGCTCGGTGCCTTCCAGTTGATCGACGGCATCGGCATAGTGCTGTCGCGAACGCTCCAGGGAGCGGGTAGCACGATGTACGTGATGATCTGCGAGATGATATGCGTATGGATAGTGATGATCCCCTTCTCCTGGCTGGCAGTGGAGCGCTACGGCGGGAACATTACTGTCGCATGGCTGGGCCTTTATCTCTATATGATAGTCTTCTCGCTTATGATGGTCTGGAAGTTCCGTGAGGGAGGATGGAAGAAGGTCAGGATCTGAGCCATCCACCGTCTCACAGAAAATATCAATAAATACTGGATTAAACCCTTGACAATCCTATCATATTATTATATTCGTATATGAATATACGAAAGGAGCGGACTTGGCCGCGAAAAACGATAACGGAACATTCGACGCCATCGCCGGCAGGCTCAGGGCAATGTCGGACCCTGCAAGGCTCGCCATAATCCACTGCCTCTGCGGCGGCGAGAAGAATGTATCCTGCATCGTCGAGGAGACGGGCTACGGCCAGGCCTGCGTATCGAAGCATCTGAGCATACTGCGTCGGCACGAACTGGTCAGTACCCGGCGTGACCACAGGAAGATATTTTACAGCCTTACCAGCACCCTTCCTGAGGACATTTGCCGAATGGTCTGCAGATCAATTGAAGACTCGACATCAGATCGACTGGACGCGCTGCGCAGTTCTTATCCCCGGCAGCCGGCGGGGGGCCCTGGTATACCCCCTTCCGGCCCGCCGGCGACCGGAGTCGAATTCAAATGAGTTATCATATATCGAGAACGGTCGACCTGGATTTCGACGAGGCGGTTTCGAGAATGGTCGAGGAGCTGAAGAAGGAAGGGTTCGGTGTTCTGACCGACATAGACTTCAAGGCGGTGCTCAAGGAGAAGCTCGACGTCGATTTCACGCGTTACAGGGTACTCGGCGCGTGCAATCCGCAGCTCGCTTACAAGACCCTGAAGGCCGAGGACAGGGTTGGCCTCTTGCTCCCATGCAACGTCATCGTCCGCGAGGCGAAGGACGGGAGCGTGGAGGTCGCCGCCATCGATCCGGTGTCTGCGATGAGTGTTGTGGGAAACGAGGCCCTCGCGGAGACCGGTGCGCTGGTCCGCGAGAAACTTTCGAAAGCAATAGAAGGAGTCTGAGGCATGGGCGAGATCTTTAAACTGCTGCTGTTTCTGGCCGTATGGATCGTGATAATGAGGATAGTGCTGCCCCGTATGGGAGTCCCCACCTGAATGAGCGGGACATGCGATACCGGGGACCGGTATGAGGATAAAGAAACAAAAGAGAATAAGGACAGCGGAGGAGAATAATAGATGCCGATTTACGAATACAAGTGCGAAAAGTGCGGGAGACAGTTCGAGGAGCTCGTGATGAACTCCTCTCAGAAGGTCACCTGCCCCGACTGCGACAGCGAAAACGTCGAGAGGGAATTCTCTCTCTTCGCCAGTTCCGCGACAGGGTGCGCACCGTCGGGAGGTTTCGGCTGAAATCCCTTCAGATAGAGCGGCGGTCCGCCGCTCACGAGCCGGACCGGGCCCGACTGCCCGTCAAGTCACGCAAAACACCGGCCGCCGTAACGGCGGCCGGTCTTTACTGGTAGCCCCTAGGGGAATTGAACCCCTGATTCATGGCTGAGAACCATGCGTCCTTACCACTAGACTAAGGGGCCTTGATACTAAATGGCTGGAGAGGGAGGACTCGAACCCCCATCGGCTGATCCAGAGTCAGCTGTCCTACCGTTGGACGACTCTCCAGAAAGTACAAGACAAGTTACAATATTTGATACGCCTGCGCAATATCCTTTGTTAAAAAAATCAGCGCCTGGCCATCCCTGCGGCCTTCCTGAGGCGTTCGGCCGTCTTTTCCCTGCCGAGAAGGACTATGACCTGGAAAATGTCGGGAGATACGGTGCCACCGGTGAGGGCGACCCTGCTCGGATGGATCAGTTCACCCGCCTCTATCTTCATATCATCGGCGAGGGTCCTGACCGTCTCCTCTACCCTCTCCCTGTCGAAATAGCTGAGGTCTTCGAGCGAACCGGCAAGTCTCTCGAGGCGCTCCGGCACCTCCTTGCGCATCAGATGGTTCTTCACTGCGTTATCGTCCACATCGTAGTCGTCCCTGTAGAAATATCCGATGTGGCCGGGCACGTCCTTGAGGAGTTTCAGCCTGTTTCCAAGGGCCGAGACGATCAGGTAAAGACGCCCCAGCTCATCGCCCGCCCCCCTTTCGTCGTCCTCTGCACCGTTTCCGGTCAGCGGTTCGGTACCGGGAACGAGCTTCAGGTCTACCGGTTTTTCCAGATCAACGTGAAAATCGCCGGGTATATACCCCTCGCACTTCAGGACGTGATATACGTGCATGACCTTCCGCGTCGGAGACAGCTTCTTGAAATGCTCGGCGTTGATATATTCCATCTTGTCGTTGTCGAACATCCCCGGATTCTTCGATACCTTCTTCAGCGAGAACTTGTCTATCAGCGCCTTTCGCGAGAAGAGTTCCTGGCGGTCGTCGAACGACCATCCGAGCAGGGCGAGGTAATTGACCATCGCGTCGGGCAGGTACCGCTGGCCGCTGTACCAGTCGATGGATACCGCTCCGTGCCGCTTACTCAGCCTCGTCCCGTCGCCGCCCAGTATCATCGGCAGGTGCGCGAACTTCGGCACACGGTAACCGAGCGCCAGGTAGATATGGACCTGCCTCGGCGTGTTGGAGATATGATCGTCCCCCCTGATCACATGGCTGATCTTCATCCTCGCGTCGTCGACAACGACGGCGAAATTGTACGTGGGAAGGCCGTCCGATTTTATCAACACGAAGTCGTCGAGCTCGGAATTGGCAACCTTGAAATCGCCCCTTATGATGTCCCTGAACCGCGCTTCGCCCTCTTCGGGCATCCTGAAACGGAGGACGTGCGACTCGCCGGCCTCGATCTTCTCGTCCGCCTCTTCGACGGACATGCCCCGGCAGAGGCCGTCGTACTTTATCGGAAGTTTTTTTTCTTTCTGCTCTACCTTGAGCTCTTCGAGTCTCTCGGGGGCACAAAAACAGTGGTAGGCCTTCCCCTCCTCTATCAGCCTGGCCGCGTCGGTATGATAGAATACTCCCCTGGCCGACTGTACGTACGGACCGTAGTCGCCGCCGACATCGGGCCCCTCGTCCCAGTCCAGCCCGAGCCAGCGCATCCCCCTGAGGATCCCCTCGTACGATTCGCTTGTCGAGCGCTGCGCGTCGGTATCCTCTATCCGCAGGACGAAGACGCCGCCCGTCTTTCTCGCGTAGAGCCAGTTGTAGAGGGCCGTCCTCGCCCCACCGACGTGGAGATGACCCGTCGGGCTCGGCGCGAACCTTACCCTGATCGCATTGCCGCCGCTGTCACCGGTCATCGTACTGTCAGTGTCCTTCCCTGTTTTTACATCTCGGGCAGCGGGCCCGCGCCGTCCATGATGTCGGCCGGCCTTACCGCTGCGATCATTTCCATGTAATTCATCCCGAATTCAGCCATCGACGCCTCGTCAAGAGACGCCCCCTCTCCCAGGCGCCTCGCGAACCGCGTCACGTTCGAGAATTCGAACTTCTCGAGGAGGTTCTCGAGCATCCTGTACGCAAAGAAATACGACGAGCGTGACAGGGCCATATCGTCGCCCGCGAGAATCGCCCTTTCCAGCTCGTCGAGCGACGGAGAAAAGCCTATCAGCTGTTTGTCGAACTGATGGATCTGCATCCGCAGGACGGCACGCTCGTCAGCCATGTAAGAGGCTCCAGCCTCTTTCATCCATACCGGGATCCTGTCCCCCGAGAGCCTTTCGAGGGCCATCTGCGCCATCCTCTGCGTAATCCCTATCTCAGCGAGAGTTTTCCCAGTGATCGGATCGAGGCGCTTCAGCAGGACGCTGAGAGGCTCGCTGTATATCGTATCCCCCTTGATCGAAGCGTAGTACCACCATTCCTTGCCCGTTATGACCGCGTATTCTTCGAAATTCTTTGTCCCGATGATAACGACCTTGCCCTTGGCCGGCCGGCATATTTCCTTTCTGATCTTCCTGTACCCGTCGAGTATCTCGCCGAAAGACCTGACGGCGATGAAGCGGGAGATCTCCTTCGGCGGATAGTACAGCGCGATATCGGCGTTTGCCATCAGGCCGCCATCCACGGGGTGATAATCGTCGATGGTGAGGTTGTACGTTTCAATCGGTGAGAGAAGCGAGTCGGGAATCCTGAACTTCTCCTCGTTCGCGGCGGAATCTTCCTTCTTTTCGCCACCGCACCCCGCGGACAGGGCCAGGGCCCCGGCAAGAAGGACGATTGCTGCTGATCTCCATTCATATCTCAATGTCGGGCCTCCGAACTTCATGTGTCATCGCCTCTCGTGAAAAGCTTTCTGACTTCTCTGCCTGCTTTCTCTATAGTCAGCTCCTCTTCCCTTTCACTGAGCTTCTCGAGTTCCTTCTTCCCTCCGGCCGCTTCCTCGAGCCATACACGGGCGAACTCTCCGCTCTCTATCCTGTCGAATATCCTTCTCATCTCGGCGGCGGTCTCCTCGGTGACCAGCCTCTCGCCGTATTTCAACCCACCGAATGCCGCCGTTCCGCTGATGACCTCCCTCATCCCCGACAGGCCGTGGAGCGAGAATAGATCGACGATGATCTTCAGCTCGTGCATGCATTCAAAGTATGCCACTTCAGGGCTGAATCCCTTCTCGATGAGAAGATCGAATGCCTTCTTGATCAGCGCCGGCACCCCGCCTACGAGTATCGCCTGCTCACCGAAGAGATCGCTGAGCGCTTCTTCCCGGAAGGTCGTCTCGAAAGCGCCGATCCTCAGGCAACCGAGGCCCTTCGCGATACCGAGAGCGATATCGCGGGCCAGGCCGGTCGCATCATGCTCGACGGCGAGAAGACAGGGGAGTCCGGACCCTTCGAGATATGCCGAGCGCAGTCTTCCTCCCTGTCCCTTCGGAGCCACCATGACAAGATCGTATTCCCCGGTCTCGATCTGCCCGAATGTGACGGCGAATCCGTGGGCAAAGCAGATCGCAGAGCCCTTAGGCAGGTTGTCCTCGATATAGTCCCTCCACGCATGCCCCTGTACCTCGTCCGGGAGAAGGCACATAAGAATATCCGCCGAGGCCGCTCCACTCTGCGGCTCCATGACCTCGAAGCCGTCACTTTCGGCCTTTTCCCAGGCCTTTCGGCCTGGCCTCGCCGCCACGGCGACATTTAATCCGCTGTCACGGAGGTTAAGTGCCTGCGGCCGGCCCTGATTACCGTAGCCGAGGATTACGATCTGTCTGCCGCCCAGGTTCCCTCCGGCAGCATCATTTTCTGTCAGCACTTCCACGTTCGATCTTCCTTCCGGTTGCACGAAGTATCTATAGCAAACGGGCACCTGCCGGGCAAGTAATATTAGGGTTGGAGGCTGAACCGCGTAATCACGGAACTGTCGATATTTCAATATCTTTCGCCTCCAGCCGTTCCATTTTTACTTGACATGGCGGCGCTTTTTTATACTATTCACTGGTGCGTGGCGGTGTAGCTCAGTTGGTTAGAGCAGCGGAATCATAATCCGCGTGTCCGGGGTTCAAGTCCCTGCACCGCCACCAGTTTTTTCCGGCTTCGATCATCACATCAGCGGAAATCCAA